>JBCDKV010000263.1:0-6793 GCA_038746215.1 Bacteroidota bacterium
CAATTTTTTATCTGGAAACTGTGTTCCAACTTTGATTGACCACAAGTACAGTCGGTTGAACCATTTGGGTAGCTTATCGGCACGTTTTCTTAGGGTTTCGTAGGTTTGCTCCAACAAAAAAGGCGTAAGGGTAAAGTAATGTGGGCGTACTTCTTTTAAGTAGTGGCTAACTTGCTCTAGTTTTGGTACATAATATAAGGAGACACCAGCGGCGATGTAGGCATAATTGATAGTTCGCTCAAAGGCATGACTTAGCGACAGAAAACTGATGGCCCTTTTGTCGCAATTCAGCGGTATCAATTCGAGCATGGTTTTCACATTATGGACTATATTTTTGTGCGATAGCATTACGCCCTTAGGTGTGCCAGTCGTGCCAGCGGTATAGATAATACTTGCCAAATCATCTTCGTGGATGACGGCTTTCAAGGCTTGAATTTCTGCTAGATGCTTAGCCGTGGGCGTTGCTTGCAGTAATGACCAATGCGGAATATCAGGCAGATACTCCATGCTGAATACTTTTTTCAGATTGAGTACATTGGACTGAACGGCTTGTAGCTCATCGTAGTGTTCTCGATTTTGTACGATACAATAGCGCACACCCGACTCTTTCAAAACCTGTAGCAGTTCCTTGCGTTCTAGCGTGATGTGCAAGGTCACTGTGATGACGCCAATTTGTTGCAGGCCGAAATCTAGAAAATTCCAAGCTGGACTACCGTGCGTAGTGACCAAAGCTACTTTATCTCCGCGTATCAACCCCAGCTTCAAAGCCCCTGCACTCACTTGCTCAATTGCCGCTAAGCAGTCATCGGTGCTGTATTGTTGCCAGCTCAGATTTTGCTTATAGGCTAAAGCTACCTTGTTCGGATACTTAGCCTGCTGATAGTGGAAGAGGTCAAACAAGCGTTGGAACTCCATTTTAGTTGATCGTTTTTCGATTCGTTTTGAGGGAACAAGATAAGGAAAGTACTTGTCAAATCATTACCTACCACCTGACAAAGCAGCATATACCTTTGGAATCAAGCTTTTTAAAATCATACCGACTGTCACACAAAACAAAATCGTCAACAGTGGCGCGGCAAAATAAACCAGCAATTGAGTGCTGTCGTTGCTACCTAATAGCCTAAGGCTTATTTTTTTAATAATGGTTAAAACTGGTTCGTGAGCAGCATAGAGGAAGAAGGCGAAAGCGAGAAATTTGGGTAAAGCTTTGGCGTTTGCGGTATCTGCTTTGGAGAGTAAATCGTACAGACTCCAGAGCGCGAAAATACCAATCAAATATTCTGTGTGTTGGATGAAATTGCGCCAAAGCTTATCATTGATAAATGCTTGACTATCGCCCACAATGCGCCAAACCACCAAAGCAATCCAAGTCACAGTCGCTGCTATGCCCCAGCTGGGTAAACGCTTCAAAACAAAGGACTGCTGATGAATACCTAGATAAGCTCCCAAGCAAAAGTAGGCAAGTGAACGATTGTGTACGAAATCATTTTCGGGAATTTCGAGAATTTTGAGCAACAACACCGCAATGATCGCTAGTGTGATGCTGCCTTTGAGCACTTTGGTCGTGAAATAAATAAGCGGCGACAATAAGACAAAAACAAAAAGATGTCTCAAAAACCAAAGCTGGTAAGGTAAGGGCTTGATGAACAAAATATGCAGTAAGTCAGCACTCGATTTATTCTGCAATAAACCCAAACTAAAGAAGCCTTTACTAAAAGGAATATTTTGTAGGATAGCAAAAAATATCATGCCCCAAATCGACCAAAGCAAATAAGGCACTAAAATGCTGCGAACCCTAGATTGTATCTTTCGCCTAAAATCTTTGCTTTTTGGATCGACAAGATTGAAGAAAAATAGATAACCTGAGATGACAAAAAATAGGGCAACACTGATTTTGGTGAACCCATTGGAGATTAAATTCTGAACGTAATAATTTAGTTCATCTCCTCTCATGCTGATGTTGTGCGCATGCAGGAAGACGACCATGACAATGAGGATGAAAGAAATAACCTTTAATTTTCTGCTCAAATAGGCGTTCATTGACTTTGCTTTTTCATTACACTACTAGACATTAGGGTGAATCAAACCACTAAGGCACTAAGGCACTAAGAAAACTAAGGTGATTTGTTGAAAATCAGGGCATGACACCTATTCGTTTCTATGTAGTACATACTTGTAAAAGTTTGCGCAAAAAACAAGACTTTTGAAACAAGTAGCACGTAAATAATTGATTATGAAACACATAGTCGCAGTAGAAACACATAGTTTTTTTTGCAAAAAACGCTACTCTATGTGTTCTATGTTTCTATGTGTTTCAAAAAAAGTACGTGTTGCAGCTTCGCTGCTATAAGACTATGCGTTAAAAATTAGAGATGCCCAGTAGTGTATTTTCTCATGCTAATAGGCTTGGTCAGCTTTGACAATCAGGGTACTGACAAAGGCTTATTTCGAGCATTACTCAGAACTTCGTACATGTCTACTCATCAATGATTTAAAGGCTGAGCAAGTCTAAGGGTGAATACCAACTTCTCTATTCAATTTTCGTTCCCATCCAATACCGCTTTCACAAATCCACACTTCATCATCAAATCACCGAAATAAGGATTACGAATACCTTCTTCAATAGCTAGCCAATCAGCACCTCGATTATCAAAAGCCATCGGGCAGTGCTGAACGTAGAGGGACACTTTGGAAGTACCAAAGGCAGTGACCGCATCAATCATAGCAATGGAAAGAAACTCAAATTGTTGACGCTGCACCTCAATTTCTGTTGCTAGCTCAATTTTTTTGACGTGTGCTTGCATATTATTTTGCTGCGCCGACCAGTAAAGTTGTGCTGCCTTGCTCAGTAAATTTCCGTCTACTTTCTCCAATACTTGTACGAAGTTTTTAGCTGCCACTGCCGCTGCGCCATCATCTGTTTGAACAAAAGCATCTTTGAGGGGCAAGTAAGCATCGGTGAGTGCGGCGAGCTGTTGCTGAAAATCTTCGGGCGTTGTAGCTCGATAATCGGGAATAGCATCCGAATCTTCGCCTTTGATGTTGATGTTTTGGTTCATCATGCTTACTTGATTATTCAACTGTGCCGCCGCATCTATCGTGAAACTGCCGTAAGTCACAACTGCTTCCCCAGCTTCCAATCCGCTCATAATCTGATAGTTATCACCCATTGCTACTCCAAGTTCCACTTCGCGGTATTGGAAAGCAGGAACTTTTGTGTCGGGAACTTTCACATAGACTACCGACCGTTTGCCCGTCCAAAGTACCGCAGTTTTAGGTACGATCAGTTGTGTCTGCTTGTCATTTTTAGTCGTTAATTTTCCGTAGACCAACATTTCAGGTTTGAGCTGTCTGTTGGTGTTATTCACCTCCACTCGGATGGAAGCAGTACGTGTATTTGGATCAATGATGGGATCGACGAAAGTGACCCGACTTTTAAAAGTTTGATTTGGGAGAGCAGGTGTTGTGAATTCAATAGTACTGCCTATATTGATATTCGCTAGGTCTTCTTCGTAAGCATCAAACAACACCCAAACTTTCCGTAGATTCATCAATTCAAACAAAACCTCTCCTGCTTCCAAATGATCGCCTACTGCTACTTTTCGCTTAGTGACCACTCCCGATTCCTGTGCGTACAAGGGGAAAGTTTCTTGTATTTCGCCACTCGTTTCAATGGTTTGAATGGCTGCTTCCCCTATTTTCCAATATTTCAATTTGCTACGAGCCGCTGCTAGTAAATTAGGATTAAGTTCAATTAATTTTTTGGCTTCCAATAGTTCACGCTGTGCTGCAATCAGTTCGGGTGAATACAAATCTGCCAATTTTTGTCCTTTTCGCACTACTTCGCCTTCAAAAGAAACATGCAATTTTTCGATTCGCCCCGCCAAATGCGCTACCTGACTAGAGGCTAGTCGCTCGTCCGCTTGTACTTTGCCTGAAAGCCGAAGGATTGCCTCCGAAGACTGCATATTTTCACCAATCAGAGTAGTCTGAATATTCGCTAGTTGGACTGCTGCTTCAGTCATTTCCAGTACCAAAGGATCGTTGGACGTATTAGCTGCCAGTGGTGTTAAATCCATTTCACAAATTGGGCAAATACCAAATTCATTTTGCCTGATTTGAGGGTGCATGGAACAGGTGTAGACAGCTTGATCGTTTGATATTTCAGGGCTTAATTTTGAAGATTCATGCTCAATAGTATCAGTAGATGGCTTGACGAACCATACTAAAGCGCCACCGATTACAAATGCTAGAATAGTTGATATAATATTGATTTTCATGTTCTTTTTTGACCTATTTATCTGTACCGCAAAAGTAGCTGACACCTAAATCTCGAATTTTCTCATTTCTCATTTGTCCCTATCAATCGCTCAATTTCACTCTTCAATTTCCAACTTTCTACAACTACTTTCAGTACCTTCAAATCATAAGCAATCAAAGCCGCTTCCAAACGCAACAATTCCTCGAAACCAGTATCAGCAGCACTATAGTTGGCTTCCAAAACACCAATGGTAGACTGCGTAATTTCTTTTTGTTGCTGATACAAATCTAAGCGTAATTTTGCACTTTCGTAATCCGCAAAAGCTTGCTCAATAGTTGCTAGAAACTGTTGCAAGGTATTACTTTTTTCATTTTCTAATCTTGCTATGCTAATTTGTTCTGCTCTTTTCTTGGCTTCGTAAGCCTTGCGATAAATCGGAATCGTGAGGTTTGCCCGCAATTGCACCGCATCTCGACCGTTATCCAAGAAATTGATGTCTTGTCGATCATTCACAAAGATGTAATCTGCCCCTATCGAAAAAGAAGGCTTGTTGGCTAATTCATTGACTTTGAGTGCTGCTTGAGCAGTTGCCTGCTGTAATTCGTAGATTTTCAGTGCTGGATGATTTGCGGTGATGGTATTAATGATGGCGGCACTATCCAATTCGATTATCGCAAATTCTAATGAGTCTAAGACTGCAATTGGACTATTCAAATCCCGATTCAAGAGCTGGTTGATGCGACTCATTGGTTTCGTTTCCAATCGGTTTAAGATTTTCAGGGCTTGCTGTTCCTCCGCTAGCTGTAATTGTACACGAAGTACCTCCACGGTGGTTGCTTCTCCACTTTCTACGCTTGCTAATGCCACACGCTCCAAACTTTTCAGTATTGCTATGTTTCGCTGGGTCAATCCTTGTTGTGCACGCAATTCATATAATTCAAAATAGGCTTGCTCCAATTTGTATTTCACTGTTAAAGCTTGTACAGCGATCTGTTCATATGCTGCTTTTGCCTTCGACAATGCTAGTGCTTCTTTACTATCTAGTATTCCCCACCAAGGCAGTTGCTGCATCAAACTCACTCGTATCGCTTGCGGACCAAGTCGTGTTTGTACGGGCAGTGGAAAGCCACCTACACCTAATTCGGGCTGGGGAAGTTGCTTGACTTCCGGCGCGAGTTCTAGGGCAGCGAGGTATTGTTGTTCTAGGATTTTGAGGTCGAGATTTTGTTGTAGCGCAATTTGGGTGAGTTCTTGAACAGGCTGTGCTTGTACCAGTTGAACACTGAAAAGAATTAGGAAGATGATTTTTTCCATGACATTATGTTGTAGAATGGAAACGTAGATTGAATGAATTTTTATTGACATGGATTACAGGAACTGGGCGAAGCGATGAAAGACATGGCATGAAGATGAGTAGAATTCGATAGGACTTCTTCCATTCCACTTTTTTAATGAGTCATTTACGAAGTTTTAGAGCGTGTTTGGAGCAGGATCGAACTGTAAATCAGTAGTTTACGGTTCTGGCGAAGAAAATAATAGCGACTTTATCGAGCTAAACGAGCGATTATTTTCAAAGTCAGGTTCGGAAAATACTGGTTTACAGGAAGATAATACTCCAAACATGCTCTTAAGTAATGCTGGAAGTAAATCATGGCAAAGTCGCTCGAGATTGCGCAGAAAGTATGTCCAGATTTTTTATAAAAATACAAATGCTCAGCTATTTTTTTAAGAAAAATAACTGAGCATTCGTATTTCCGTCCGAAGAAATTCATTGAGTATACCTATTGCACTGTTTCTGATATTGACTCGAACTCATGCCTGAGGAAAATGAGGCTTCGTATATCCTCGGCTCATATCTTCACCCGCTTAATTTCACCGTTTTCTTCTAAAACAACGAAAGCAGAGCTGAAACCAGCAGATTTTGCACGTTGCATAGCTATTTTTGCTTCCTGTGCGGTCGAAAATCCGCTGAGAAGCATGATGGTAAATTGTCCTTTTTGCATTTGCTCAATGTAGCCCAGATCGCGCACTTTACTGTCATCAAAATACTGTGGGTTGCGGTAGGCAGCGAGCTGTACTTTATAGCCACTCAAATTATCGGTACTGGTACTATTGTCGGTCATTCTAGTCCCTCGATCTATTTCTTCGGGCGACATAATGATTTCGCCATCTGCCAGTAGTACCTTATCCACCACATCTCTCGTCACTTCTTTCACCAAGAAAGCATCACGATAGCCGTCGGATTTTATTTTTTTCAAGGCGTCGAGTGCCTCCGCTCGATCCAAAAAGACGCCAATCCGAACCTTGTACACATTGCTCACATTCATGTAGTAGACGTTGCCGTAGACGTTCAAAGCGGTGTAGCGATTGAGGTTGGGCTTATCGGTAGCTGCCACTTGTACCGCAAAACTTTCAGCAGGCAGGTCATTGACATTGATGGAACGGGTCGTGTTGGTGTCACCACCGCGATTGTTACCGTCTGTCACTCTATTATCTTCGATGGGCGTAGAACTATTGACTCGTCTCATGGAA
>JBCDKV010000264.1:0-6791 GCA_038746215.1 Bacteroidota bacterium
AAATGTCAAGAAAAATGAGATTTGTACAGTCGTTATTCGCATTATAAACTAAAAGCGCGACAAGAACAAAAACTCTGTTTTTTCCCTTACCGCGCTCTTGAATTTGCAAGTCTGTCTATTAACTTCTAATCCTATTTCATATACGCCTCCTTCAACCAATCCTTGGCGTAAAGCTTTTTAAATTTCTCTACTTTGGGACGTGAAATACGCTGGATGTAAGGATTTTCTGGATGAAGCTCGTAGTAGTTTTGGTGATAATCTTCTGCGATGTAAAAAGTATCGAAAGCTTCTACTTCCGTGACGATAGGACGATTGTACTTTTCCTCTTCCTTTAAAATTTTAATGTGCGCTTCAATAGCTGCCTTCTCTTCTTCGGTTCTGTAGTATGCACCCGAGCGGTACTGCGTTCCCACGTCTGGACCTTGACGGTTCAACTGAGTAGGATCATGGGTTGCCATGAAAATTTCAAAGAGCTTTGGATAGGTGATGATCGTGGAATCGTAATAGATTTGAATCGCTTCAGTGTGACCAGTTATACCTCTACCGACTTGCTCGTAGGTTGGGTTTTCTGTTTCGCCTGCCGTGTAGCCAGAAACCACTTCTTTCACCCCTTTGGTACGCTCAAAAATAGCT
This sequence comes from Bacteroidota bacterium, assembly GCA_038746215.1. Taxonomy (GTDB): domain Bacteria; phylum Bacteroidota; class Bacteroidia; order Chitinophagales; family Saprospiraceae; genus JAAUTG01. Next base: position 634 of record JBCDKV010000264.1, read on the forward strand.
TCGGTACACCAAAAACAGCCACCCGCAAAAGTCGCCACGGACAGATCACCCAAATCTTTTTGGTTGACTACCATTTCTGCTTTGGCCTCGGATACAGCATTTCCATTTTTATTGCTACAAGCAGCTAGGCTGATGGCAAAAATGAAGATTAGATATTTCATATTATTCTTTTGTTGATTTAGTATGTAGAAACTAAGGCTGTACAAACGCTTATTTTGAGTATTATCAAAAACTTTGTACACACCTAATTTAGTATATAAAAACAACGAATAAAAGTGGATTGTTGTGCGAGTTTCAGCACGGTGTATTTTCTGTCTAGCAAATGACAAGGGGATAACTTAACCCGTGACATAGACGCGCAGGGCTTTCGATAATTCAAATGCTTTGAGTTGCAAACGCAAAAGATCGGTAAACAAATCCAGCAGCCCTTCCCCACTCTCTAGCACAATTTTGCCTGCCATTTTGAGACTGATGGCATGAAAGCTAATTCTAAATCGTTCTTCGTCCATCATCAGATAATAAGCCTGTCCAGAACGATCTTCCTGAAAATTGTAGAAATTGGCTTTGTGAATCATACTATGCCAAACTGCTGGTTCACTCTCTGCTAAGGCTTCTAAAATTTCTTCATGATCGAAGAGCATACTATATTGCGACAAAAGTGCGTAGGCAGCATGCAAGAAAGGTAGTAATTCGTTCTCTAAGACGACGGGTTTTATGTGGGCTTCCCAAGTATTGCCATCCGTTGTAGTATCGTATAAGCTCAAATCAATGCCGTGTGGCAGTAGCTTGTTTTGCAGTTGATTGAGTGCTTGCTCTTTGGTTTCTTTTTGCGTAATCCAGATTTTATTCCATAAACCAATTGATAAAAATTGTCCCATACACTTATGTTTTAGATGCTAATAATCAATGTGTTAGGCGGCAAATGTAGAAAAGCAGTCCATAAGAATTGGGGCTTGTTGAATCTTTGTGAGTAAAAAAATAGTTCTTCACATAGAATCCACAAGACTACTGCGACAGACTGTTGGTAAGTATGTGCAAAACCCATACATGCAAAATAACATAATTAAAATATGCTATACGATAATCACGGAAGGAGCATCAATTATTTAAGGTTGGCGGTGACGGATCGCTGTAATTTACGGTGCTTTTACTGTATGCCCGCACAAGGTATCCAGTACATTGAGCGAAAAGAATTATTGAGCTATGAAGAAATGGAACGCCTACTTCGACTGATGATCGGTATGGGTATTGAAAAAATAAGAATCACGGGTGGTGAACCATTTTTAAGAAAAGGCATGTTGGATTTTATGCGTCGATTGCGCCAGTTTTCGGGTTTGCAGCAATTGAATGTCACGACCAATGGCACTTTGACCGCTAACATCGCAGATCAACTTAAAGAAGTAGTGGACTCTGTCAACCTGAGTATTGACAGCTTAGACGCAGCACGCTTTTTTGCCATTACCCGAAGGAATGTCTTTCCAGCAGTGATGCGTACCCTAGAAGCATTGCTCGCTCAGGAGATTCCTACCAAGATCAATACTGTGGTGATGGAAGGGCGCAATATAGAGGATATTATTCCCATGGTCGAATTGGGTAGAGATCGCCCGATCAGTGTACGATTTATCGAGGAAATGCCTTTCAACGGTAGCGGTGCGCATTACCAACACTTGCTTTGGAATCACCATAAAATTATACAGCACATCCAATCGCATTATCCGAGTCTTAGCAAAATACCCGACCCAAAATCTACCACTTCCTTCAACTACAAAATTGCAGGTTTTCGAGGAACTGTTGGCGTCATTGCAGCTTATTCACGACTTTTCTGCGGCACTTGTAATCGAATTCGACTTACGCCACAGGGCATGCTCAAAACCTGTCTTTATGATAGTGGCATCTTTAATGTAAAAGACCTGATGCGAGCGGGCGCGAGTGATGACCAAATAAGTACTGCCCTACAGGAAGCACTATCTAATCGCGCGAAAAATGGTTTTGAAGCGGAGCAAAATCGAAGTTTTGGCATACCCGTATCAGAATCTATGGCTAGTATTGGGGGCTGATGATTTGAGGAAATTAGAGCTTGTTTGGATTTTAATCTTTTGAGTCGAAAACAAGCTATAAAAAAGCAACCCAACCCCAAAAATCCGCAACTCAACTTTTATGCCTTTCCATCAGCAAGTTTTTGGCGCAAATTTGTTTTCGATAACATACGGGAGATCACCCGATTCAAAACGCAGACATCGAAAATAAATTGAACTATGAAAATTAGCATCTCACTTTTATTTCAACTCCTCCTCCTTAATATCGTACTGGCACAAACTAGTATCATCAAAGGTACTATACTCGATCAGCAATCCGAAATTCCCATCATCGGCGCAACGGTCGAGCTATTGGATGCGGACAATAATACCTTGCTAGGCGACATCACCGATATAGATGGCTACTTTAAATTGGAAAATGTTCCAGTTGGTAGAAATGTAGTACGAATCAGCTACTTGGGCTACGAACCCCTCACCATGCCCAATGTCGAAGTCACCAGTGGAAAAGATGTGATTTTGACGCTTGGTATTCAAGAAAGCGTCAATCAATTAGATGAAGTCGTAGTCACAGCAAACAAAGATCGAACACAAAATGAAATGGCGGTCATTTCTGCCCGACAGTTCAGCTTGGAAGAGGTCAATCGCTATTCGGGCGGACGCGGTGACGTAGCACGTCTGGCTGCCAACTTTGCGGGTGTTTCTGCACCAGACGATAGCCGAAACGACATAGTGGTTAGGGGCAATTCTCCGACGGGCGTACTTTGGCGTATCGAAGGCATACCCGTACCCAATCCCAATCACTTCGCTACTTTTGGCACTACTGGTGCACCCGTTAGTGCTTTGAATGCCAATGTAATGCGCAACTCAGATTTCATTACTTCTGCCTTCCCTGCGGAGTATGGCAATGCACTCGGCGGTGTATTCGATATTGGCTTCCGAAACGGCAACAAAGATCGGCATGAGTTCATGTTTCAATTGGGTGCATTCACGGGAGTGGAAGCCATGGCAGAAGGACCAATTGGTAGCAAAGGCGGTTCTTATGTGGCTTCGGGTAGGTACTCTTTTGTGGGACTAGTAGGTGGCGGTGCTGGTGGGGCTTCGGCAGCTGTTCCTGACTATCGAGATGTCTCTTTCAAGGTGGATTTTGGGAACACCAAGCTTGGACGCTTCTCGGTTTTTGGCATTGGTGGAAGTTCTGATATTAATTTTCTAGGTGAAGAAATTGACGAAAATGATTTGTTCTCCGCACAAGATCAAGATGCCTTTGTGACCAGCGGATTTGGCGTGCTTGGTGTAAAACACAATTTAATTATTGGCGACAAAACCTATTGGCGCACGGTGCTTGGTGGTTCGCTTTCTGCTAATACCTTCAACGCTGATCGCTACTTTGATATGGATACGTCCAATGAGCGCAAATTGCGTATTACCGAGGTAGAAAATATGGAGAACAGACTATCGCTTTCTTCTTACCTAAACACCAAAATCAATGCAAAACAAACCATTCGAGCGGGCGTTCTGGTGGAGTCTTTCAACAATGATAACTTTGCAAGAGATCGCGAAAACGCACCAGACTTGGACGAAGATGGCGAACCAGATTGGTTCAACATCTATGATTTTGACGGGACATTCAATCTCATTCAACCCTTTGCACAGACCCAATATAAACTAACTACTAATCTGACTTTAAATGCAGGGCTACACAGTCAATATTCCTCTTTGAGCGAGCAATTTGTACTAGAGCCCAGAGCTAGTTTGGGCTACGCTATCAATCCCAAAAACAAGGTCACGCTGGCTTACGGTATGCACCACCAAAATGCACCGCTTCCAATTTTACTGCTCAACGAAGACATAGATGGTCAACTTGTGCGCTCCAATGAAGATTTAGACTTTACCCGATCGCAACATTTTGTATTGGGCTATGATGCTAAATTGGGTAGCGATTGGCGACTGAAAGTAGAGACTTATTACCAAGCCATTGACAGAGCAGCCGTCGATCCTTTTCCTTCGAGCTATTCGATCTTGACGGAAGGTGCAGATTTTGCCTTTTCTGATGATAAAGTAGGCTTGGTGAATGAAGGCACAGGTTTCAATCAAGGCTTAGAACTGACCTTAGAAAAATTTTATAGTAAAGGTTATTATGTCTTAGCAACGGCTTCTATTTTTGAAAGCAAATACGAAGGTAGCGACGGTGTGGAACGCAATACGCCTTTCAATAATGGCTACGTTTTGAATGTGTTGGGTGGTAAAGAATGGGAATTTGGAAAGGCAAAGCAACACGCTTTTGTCTTGAACGGGAGGGTAACCACTGCTGGCGGACGTTGGTACACACCAGTTGATTTAGAAGCTTCTAGAGCGATCAATTTTGAAGTTCTAGATACTAAAAATGCTTTCTCCGAGCAGTACGAGGCGTATTTTAGAATGGATGTGAAATTCGGGGTGAAAATCAATAGCACTAAGCGTAAATTGTCCCATCAGTTTTACATGGATTTCCAGAATGTGACGAATCGAGAGAATATTTTTGCCCTGCGCTATAATCGTCTGACGAACAATATTAATCGCGTGAATCAAGTAGGCTTTTTCCCTGATTTCTTGTATCGGGTACAGTTCTAACCATGGCAATCGTTAAAAGCTAGACTTTGTGTATTCATGCGAATAACGGGTAAAATACTCTATTTTGTGTCAATAGCAATTTTATTAAACTTTTGAAACTTAGTAAAGTGTTTGGGCATACTTGTTGCTCAATTTGCGGATATTAACCTGAACTATGTCTGAGTTAAATGTCAATAAAAATGAAATCTGCACGACCGTTATTCGCATTATTCGTTGGATTGTTGATCTGTTTATTGCACAAATCCCCTTGACTTTACTTTTTTTGATCAGCGCAGAACCTTTGTATAGTAAAGGTTCTGCGCTACATTGTTCTGGCTCAGAAGGACTTTTTCGAGAACAACTGGACAACTTCCTCAAAATATTTCCAATTCGGGATAAAATGCTGCCCAACTAAAAAAGTAGCCGATGTAAGATCGAGTCGTTTTTAGTCGCTGCCCCTTCCTTTCGCCACTAATGGCTTCGCCAAACAGATTCCATTCGTTGCCTTCATTGTCGATCGCAACCGCTTCGTCACTGTCCACTACTGACTCAAAACTGAGGGAATCACCTCCTTCCGTTTGTGCTTGGTAAGCGACTAAGTAGTTGGCTGTTTGACTACCGAATATCACAATTTCCTGATCGCCGACTTGATCTTGTAGCACGGTTTTGGCATCCGAAAAATGAAAGTATTGGTAGACGGTTGTGGCATCTTCGACAATTACACCGAGTACTCGCTCTTTTGCAAAAATCGTATTATCTGTATTGCTCACAGGAAAAAGCAAGCTGCTAGAAGTCTTGTAATCGCCATAAGGATAGCGGCCATACGATCTATTGAAGCCCGTATTTAAACTGAGGATGCGCGTTTCGGGATAGCGTTCTTTAATGGTTTTCCAAGTCGTTTCGACCACTGGATGCAATTCGGCTTTCGTTCCTTGCAATTCGCCTTCAACGCACTCCAGACGCATCTGCGACCAATTGCTATCGGTTGCTCTGTCGTAGGGAATTAAGTTGGTATTGTACAGTAAACCAGACACACCAAACTCTGTCATTCGCCCCGCAATCATGCGATTCCAACCGATGGCAGTACCTGTAAGTGGACAATAATTAATAGACAATGCCAAATCATCTTTTTGGTCATTCACAATTTCGTGCCAATCTAATATGACGTGTGCGTAGCCCCTGATTTCTTCTCCATATTTCACGGCAATGACTAGATCATCATCTTGCAAGAAATCTACTTCAGAAACGGTAATAAAGTCGGGATTATCAATAGACGGAATACCATCTTTGCCTGGTCCACCATCTCTAATTTCGTTTTGTGGAATGAGCCAGTCGCTATTTGTACCTATATCTACTTCATCCCGCTGGCAAGCAGTGGAAAGTAGGAAGAACGACGATATAATGATTAAGCATTCTTTTTTCATATTAGTGATTATTAGTAACGGACAAATAATAACTTCCCGATTTATGACCAAGCGTAGGCAAAGCATCCCACCCGCTAGCGGTTCTCTTCGCTGAAAAGATACTTAATCT
>JBCDKV010000265.1:0-6789 GCA_038746215.1 Bacteroidota bacterium
CCCGCAGGGATGAACTGTAGGTAGCAAAAAAAGATAAGAATGCTTGCAAGTCCTGTAGGGACGTACTGTGAAGAGCACATAGTTCGTACCTACGGCACTTAAAATACTACATTTAAGCTATTTTCTACCCATAGTTCGTCCTGATGGGGCTATAAATTATGCTTATATCATTTGGCAGGTACACCCGTCAGAAGTGAGAAAATTATATTGATAATCAATGCTTTATATTGGATTGAACTTTTCTGACAGCAAAACGACCTGACTTCTTTTGTCTAAATAAATGTCTGTTAGTGTGCTCTTAGTCGTGTACGAAGCTTTTAGCGATACTCGGAATAAGTCCTAATAAGACTCCTGAGATCGCGCAACAAGTATGCCCAAAGGTTTTTTATGGACAGAAACTCACTGAGCATACTTGTTGCTCAATTAGCTTGCATAGACTCAGGCTGCTTCTAAGTAAAATGTTAAGAAAATTAAGACTTCTTGCACCACTAAATAAGGACAATCCATTCAACATCTTCTCAATTCAGTAATTCTACAAAGCGATCAAAGTTAGAATGTACTTTTTATCCCGAATGGCTTGTAATTAACTGCCAATATTTCAGTTTAGAATAAATTATCTGCCAAAAAGTCCGAAAAAGAGACTAGGCAAAACATTTGATGTATACACACCAAAAATCACAACGATCATGGAAGAAGATATTATTATCGCGCCAGATGAAACCAATACTACCCAAATCCAAAAGATGGAAGATGTGCTGCCCGATCAAGTGAGTGTGCTTCCCTTGGGGCAGCGACCCGTCTTTCCTGGCTTGGCATTGCCATTGACTTTTAGTGGAAAAGAAAATCTGAAAACGATCAAACAGATCGTAGAACAGGAGGGCGGCTACATGGGACTAAGCTTGCAAAAAGCGCAGGAAGAAGAACAAGATCAAGAGGAATTATACGAAGTGGGAACGCTATTTCAAGTACTGCGAGTCGTACCTATTGGACCCGAAACCGTACAAGTACTTGGACAGGGAATCACGCGCTTCACGAAGCAGAAAGACATCAGTAAAGACGGCAGCACACGCTGGGAGATTGCTGTGCATCAAGAACCCAAAACCAAAGTAGATACCGATTTGAAAGCCTATATGATGGCGATTTCTTCGGAGCTAAAAGCCTTACTCAAACTCAATCCATTGTTCAAAGAACAGGTCAATATGGTCGTATCGCAACTGAACTACGATGCACCTGGACTGACGATGGACGTTATCTCTAACCTACTGACTTCTGACAAAGAAGATTTGCAGGATTTACTGGAAACTTTTGATTTAAAAGATCGTGCGAATAAATTGATTCGTATGATTAAGCAGGAGTTTGAGGTGGCGAAAATTCAGAAGAAAATACAAGATCAGATCAAGGAAAAGGTCAGCGATCAGCAGAAGGAATTTTTCTTGCGCGAGCAATTGAAAGCTATTAAAAAAGAGCTAGGTATAGAGAAAGAGGATAAGGAAAGCGAAGTAGAAAAATTGGAGCAAAAACTGGCAGAAAAGCAGCTATCCGAAGAAGCTATGAAGGTGGTAAAGGAGGAACTGAACAAGCTGAAAACGTTGAATATGCAGTCGCCTGAATTCAATGTGACACGTTCCTATTTGGAGTTGATTGCCGATCTACCGTGGGGCGAATATTCCGAAGATACGCTCGATATCAAGCAAGCTAGAAATATTTTGGATAGTGAACACTACGGCTTGGCAGATGTCAAAAATAATATTTTAGAGTTTTTGGCGAGCGTAATTAAGCGTGGTAAGATCGCGGGTTCGATCATTTGCTTGGTTGGTCCTCCAGGTGTTGGAAAAACTTCCATTGGAAAATCGGTAGCGGATGCTCTAGGTCGTCAATTTTTCCGCTTCTCGGTGGGCGGTATGCGCGACGAAGCTGAAATCAAAGGACACCGTCGTACTTATATCGGTGCCATGCCTGGAAAACTGATTCAAGCCCTGAAACGGGTGGAGGTTGCCAATCCAGTCATCATGCTGGACGAAATCGACAAAATTGGTACGAGTTTCCGCGGTGATCCTGCTTCTGCGCTGCTGGAAGTACTTGATCCAGAGCAAAATAGTACATTCCTAGATCATTATCTGGATATTCCTTTCGATTTGTCCAATGTGCTGTTCATCACAACCGCCAACCAGCTAGACACCATTCCAAGCCCGCTGCGCGACCGTATGGAAATTATTCCGCTTTCTGGCTATATTTTGGAAGAGAAAGTGGAAATTGCTAAGCAATATTTAGTGCCAAAACAACTTAAGGAACACGGTTTTGATGAAGATGAAATTACGTTCACGGAAGAGGCTTTGCAACTCATCGTCGATAAATACGCTAGAGAGGCAGGTGTCCGTAATTTGGAGAAACAGATTCGTAAAATTATCCGTAAAGTCAACTTAAAAATTGCGGAAGCTGAAGAGATCAAATTTGAGGTAGATGCGGAGGATGTGCAAGATTTTCTGGGTAAACCTATATTCACGACCGAATCACTTTACAACCAGAATGTGCCAGGCGTAGCATTAGGTTTAGCCTATACTTCGATGGGCGGTGCGACGCTCTACATCGAAGCAACGGGTATTCCCGCCAAAAACGCGTCTTTAAAACAAACGGGACAGCTTGGAAAAGTCATGCAGGAATCTTCCGAAATTGCGTATAGTTACGTACGTGGTAAAGTGAAAGCAGATCATCCTGAAAACGGCTATTTCGATACGCACGGTGTTCATTTGCACGTTCCGGCGGGTGCGACTCCCAAGGATGGGCCATCGGCAGGTATCACTATGGCTTTATCGCTCTATTCATTGGCGACCAACAAAGCCATTAAAGATAATCTAGCGATGACGGGCGAACTGACGCTAACGGGAAAAGTCCTCCCTATTGGTGGCGTGCGAGAAAAGACGATTGCCGCCAGACGAGTAGGTGTTAATACGCTAATTTTACCGCTCGACAACAAACGCGATTTTGAAGAACTACCCGACTACATCAAGGAAGGTATCACGGTACATTTTGCTGACTATTTCGATGATGTGCTAGCAGTGGCTTATGTTTGAAAGGTGTTTAGTGCTTATACTTCATTCAGTGGGATAAAATGCAAATTTGTTTTTGATAATTTGTTGAATCGTTTGATACTTTCAACAAAAACGTATTGTAGTAAGGCAAAGGCTACTCTTTATACTACTGGACATTAGGATAAAATAAACCACTAAGGCACTGAGGAAACTAAGATAGGTTACTGAAAATCAGGTCATAATAGCTACGTGTTTCTATGTGACTGTGTGTTGAAATTAAGAATGTCCAGTAGTGTAGCTACGCTCCTAAAATTGTAATTTGACCCTTTGGATCGGTAAGCCCTAAGGATTGCCGAGCCTACTGTTAACTCGGCAATCCTTGGGACTTCCGATCAATAGGCGTTTACGACTTTAGAATGGTAGCCTTAAACAAATAAACAATTCAAACAGATAAACAAATCCATTGATTTGTCCTGTTTGTAGTATAGCTCAAAATAGGCTAACCGCCAATTGCTAACCGCTAACTGCCAGCAACTACCATCAATAAACGACCCGTACATACCGCTTTTGCTTTTTAAGTGCATTCACATAAGCTTTTGCACCTTCGGGCGTGGTATTGCCATGTATTTCAATGACTCGATGAAGCGTTGCGTCTACGTCTTTTGCCATTCTGTAGGCATCACCGCAGACGAAAAAATAGCCGCCGCGTTCTAGCCATTCGTAGAGTATTGCGCCCTTTTCTAGCATTCGATATTGTATATAAATTTTTTCGGCTTGATCTCTGGAAAAAGCCAAATCCAATCGAGTCAATAAACCGCTTTGCTGCATGGCGGCAATCTCAGCTTGGTAAATGTAGTCGTAAGCTTCGTTTCGATCGCCGAAGAACAGCCAATTGTCACCTTGATCGCCATTCGCTTCGCGTTCTTCCAAAAAGGCTCGAAAGGGCGCGACGCCTGTGCCTGGTCCGACCATAATGATCGGCAAATCTCCATTCTCTGGTATTTTGAATGATTTATTTGGCGAAAAATAACAAAGCACTTCATCGCCCAAATCACACATATCCGCCAAGAAAGTAGACGCAACGCCTTCTTGTTGTCGACCTGCTTTTTCGTAGCGAACACTGCTGACCGTCAAATGGACTTCGTTCTCGTGCTTTTTAATGCTAGAAGAAATGGAGTAGGCACGTGGGGCGAGTGGTTTACAAGTTGCCAAGAAATCGCCCCATTTGATTTGCCCGTTTCCGTAAGATTTTATGAGTTCATAGCTATCTAGTCCCCACAAAAAGTTGGTTATGGCTTTGGTATCGTTATCAGCTAAAATTTGTTTAAAATGATCGTCGTTGGTCTGTGTACCAACCAATTGCACTAGTTCTTTGCTAGGTATTCGGACTTCTAATTCGTGTTTCAGGCGATGCATAGTTTTGGCACTGACTTTCTCCTTATTGAAGAGCGATAGCAATACTTTAATGAGTTCGGGTTTGTTTTGTGGAATGATGTTGAGCGCATCTCCAGCGAGATAAGTTTCGCCCGAATCGCCTAAAGAAAACTCATAGTGAACGATTTCTTTAGTTGAGCCACTTTTGCTGAGGGTTTCCTTTCTCGTAAGACGAGCAGCCAAAGGGTTTTTCTTATCAAATTTAGGTTTTGCAGGTCCAGGTTGATCTTCGTGGCGGCTCAGTGTAGCCGTCGATTCAGAGCCTTTTTCTGCTATAATCGGAATGACTTTTTCTATCCATTCCATGGAAGGAGCTTCGTAGTCCACATCACAATCTACCCGATCTAATACACGTTGCGCACCCAATTGCTCCAAGCGTTTATCCCATTGAATGCCCGCTTCACAAAATCCATCGTAGCTGGTATCGCCAAGAGCTAGCACAGAAAAATAACTGCCTTCAAATCGAGGTGCGCTATCCGATGTGATGTCGTCCCAAAGTACTTGTGCGTTGTCAGGCATTTCCCCCTCGCCGTAGGTGCTGGTCACCACTAAAATACGCTCCGTTTGGGCTAAAGTGGCTAAGTCTATGTCTCCCATATCCAAAACCTGCGGTGCTAGTCCGTTCTTCTTAGCAACATTGGCAGCTTCGTTTGCCATTGCTTCGGCATTCCCTGTTTGCGTCCCGTAAATAATAGTGATGGGCTTACCAACTGGCGCAGAAAATCCTAATGCATCCACTTGTACTTTCAATCCCGTCAAAAATCCGCCCAGCCATTGTTGTTGCTCCTTATTGAGCGGTAGCCCAGTGGGCAGTAAAGGCGGGTTTTCACGATGCTCTAGTAGTGCCAATAGTTCATCTTTATTCATGTCGTCCTTGTATTCCTTTTATAAGAGATAACTAACAAAAATAGGATATTAGATGCAGGAAAAAAAGAAGATTTATCACCGTAGAGATAAGCCATAAATTAGCTTTTTGGCGAATAAAATTTATTGCCAGTAAATAAGTTTTTGGCGAATAAAATTCTGTGCTAAATTGGTTTAAATGAATTAAAGTGCAGTATTCAGTTATGAAGCAAATTAAATTTAGAAAGATTTTAAATTAAGGTAAGAGCTTTATATGTCTTGTGTGTACTCAATCAATAGCAGTTTACAAAGTCCCGTTTTCTTGAGGTTTTCCTTAAAAACGGTTCAGGTTAGTGCAAGAAAATTGAGCAACAGGTATGCCCAGAGATTTTTTATGGACGGAAACACAAATTTCAACTTATTTTCTAGAGAAAATAAGTTGAAATTTGTGTTTCCGTCCGAAGAGACTTACTGAGCATACTTGTTGCGCGAATTCTTTGCATTGACTCAGACTGTTTTCAAGTGGAATGCTAACAGCCCTATATGCTAATCTCTAATAAAAGGATAATCCTCCTGCACGTAATTATCCGTCCACAATTCGCTAGCGTCTGGATAAGGCGACTCTTGTGCAAACTTCACTGCTTCTGCAATTTCAGCTTTGATCTCGTTTTTGATGGCTTTGATTTCTGCTTCGGTGGCTATTTTTTCCTCCAAGATTTTCTTTTCGGTCATCTTCACTGGATCGAGTCCTTTGTAGTATTCCAATTCTTCTTTGGTGCGATAGCGACCTGGATCGGAAACGGAATGCCCTTTGTAGCGGTAGGTTTTGATCTCTAGGAAATAAGGACCTTTGCCTGCGCGAATGTGTTCGGCGGCTCTGCTAACTGCTTCGTGTACGGCTTCGGGCGTCATGCCATCTACTTGTTCGCTTGGCATATCGTAGCCTAGACCCAGCTTATAAATGGCTTGTTCTTTGGACGTTCGCTCCACGGATGTTCCCATTGCGTAGCCGTTATTTTCGCAAACGTAAAGAACTGGAATATCCCATGACATCGCCATGTTGAAGGACTCGTGTAAGGCACCTTGTCGAGCTGCACCGTCGCCGAACATAGTGACGCATAGATTATTCGTGCCTTTGTATTTTTCTGCGAATGCAATACCTGTCCCGATAGGAATTTGCGCACCCACAATACCATTGCCGCCAAAATATTTATTGCGATTGTCGAAAAAGTGCATCGAGCCACCTTTACCTTTCACAATGCCCGTCGCTTTTCCGAACAATTCCGCCATTGCCTCTTTGGTAGAAACGCCCCGACCAATGCCTGTTCCATGTTGGCGGTAAGCGGTGACGATGCCATCTCCTTCCATAAGTGCAGATTCCATACCAGCGGTGATTGCTTCTTGTCCGATGTAGACGTGTAGGAAGCCGCGAATTCCTTTTCCATACATGGCGACCGCTTTATTTTCGAAGGTACGAATGCGG
>JBCDKV010000266.1:0-6731 GCA_038746215.1 Bacteroidota bacterium
GGCTACCTCTTTCTTGTATTTGTTGATGCTTTCCGTACTAGCCCATTCGTAGCGTTCCGACCAAATGGAACTTCTGATCGTAGCAACGGGTTTGTTGTCATGCCAAAGCAAATGAATGCGTGTGTTAGCTTGTTTATCAAAGTGATCGCACAAAATCTCCTCTTCCTGCTCCTGAATCAGGTCAGCCGAAGCGTAGGCACGATAGCGAAGCTGATAAGCTAAATTTTTACTAGAAGTGCTGTTACATAACTGTGCCGCAAAGCCCTTCCATTCAAATAGAAATTCGGCTCGAAATTGCTTCGGAATAAATGATTTCATAATCGATGCTTTAAGTTAAAAAGTGTATATGTGAGAGACAAATCTTAAAGCATGCTCGTGACCTCATGTAGCTCGGTCTGCTTATAAAATTGTAAAATCAGTCATCGATTATGTATGTGCTAGTGTCGTGATTACTGTTAAAAAATTATAGTAATGTATATTTTCCGTACAAGTTTTGGATAAGTTGGTCCGCTTGCTTAGCATTATCCTTTGCAATCAAAATAAGAATCGCCAAACCTAGCTTCAAAGATCGCAGATCATCTAATTTTTCGATTAAGAAGATACAAGATAGCATATTTCTACTACACAAACTACAGGCTTGAGCAATAAGAAGTTCCTTTAACTTGTGTTAAGAAGGGCAGCAATTTCTGATGTAAAGTGTGTACGTGAAAATTTATAAATTTTCAATTTTATAATCAATACACTATCAATCCTAAATACATTTGCAATAAAAAATGTATGCCGTGTATATCTTATTATTTACCAAACGAAGTCTCGCAAAAATTTGGTAAGCGGTCGTTTGATAAAGAGGGTACTACCTTATTTTTGGTGATATGATGATTCAACTAGTAAGCCATCACCAGAAACAAACGACCAAAATTGGTAGCAACGGATTGGTACTTTTTCTAGTTTATATCAAAGGTATACGACGTCTCATTTTCCTTAACAGAAAACAGTCTGAGTTAATGCAAGAAACTTGGGCAACAAGTATGATCAACAAATCTCTTCGGACGGAAACACAAATTTTTTAAGAAAAATTTGTGTTTCCGTCCATAAAAATCTCTTAAGCATACTTGTTGCGCGATCTAAAGCACCTTACTAAGACTTGTCTCTAGTATTGCTTAAAAATTCATACACGCCTACATTTATACTGCAAACGGGATAAAAGAGTGCTTTCATTTTTGAAAAAAGATAGGTTTTGTTCACATCATCTACCGCTAAATTTGAGGGTAAGTCTTCGCTGAGGAGGAGGTCGACACCTCCTCAGCGAATCAAGGTTTTTTAAGGACAAAGAAGCGAGAATCGCTTCTTTGTCCTTAAAAAACCTTGACCAAATTTGGCAGGCTCGATGCCGCCAAATTTGAAAGTACACCTAGTAGCTTGTATTTAGAAATATCAAGGGAACAAGATGCACTTTTTTATCCCGAATGGAGTATATATTAGAGGTGTACTTACACTTGCGAGCTATGCATCTTAGTGGTTTATTTCACCTCAATGCCCAGCAGCAGTATACTGCTTAATCGTATTTCTCCCCAATTGATACATGTGTACCTCATCTGGTCCGTCGGCAATACGAATCGTTCGACCATATATCCAGTAGCCTGCCAGTGGCGTATCTTGACAAACGCCCATGCCACCAAAAGCCTGAATCGCTCGATCTACGACATTGCAGACCATTTGTGGACAAACAATTTTAATCATAGCGATCAAATCCTTAGCCCCTTTCGCCCCGAATCTATCAATTTTATCGGCTGCGGAGAGCGTCAGTAAACGCGCTTGTTCGATTTCGCACCTAGAGCGAGCAATATCCTGCCGAATACTACTGAAATCTTTCACTTTACGACCAAAAGCTTCCCGTGTACTTACCCTTTCACACATCAATTCCAAAGCGCGTTGTGCTGCTCCAATTAAGCGCATACAATGATGGATACGACCTGGTCCCAAACGTCCTTGCGCGATTTCGAAGCCCCTACCCTCTCCCAAAATCAAATTTTCGGCAGGGACACGAACCTGTTCCAACGAGACTTCAGCGTGTCCTTCGGGTGAATCAAAAGTCCCGAAAACACTAAGTGGACGCACGACTTTTACGCCTGGTGTATCGGCAGGTACGATAATCATACTTTGTTGACTATACTTATCCGCATTGGGATCGGTTTTTCCCATCACAATGAAGACTTTACAAGCAGGATTCATCGCACCAGACGACCACCATTTTCTACCGTTGATGACGTATTCATCCCCTTCCCGCACGATAGAAGTTTGTATATTTCGAGCATCAGAAGAAGCTACGTTAGGTTCAGTCATCAGAAAAGCAGATCGAATTTCACCTGCTAGTAGGGGCTGTAGCCATTGTGCTTGTTGAGCGGGTGAGCCATATTTTGCTAGTACTTCCATATTGCCCGTATCGGGTGCAGAGCAATTGAATACTTCGGAAGCCCAAGTCATTCTGCCCATCAATTCTGCCAAGGGTGCATACTCCAAATTGGTCAAGCCTGGACTTAGCTCACCATAGTTTTTGGGCAAAAATAAATTCCACAGACCTGCTTGTTTTGCTTGTGATTTTAGTGCTGCTAGTTGCGGAAAATGCTGCCAAAGGTTAGTCTGTACAAAGTCTCGGTGCGCTTGTTCCAGTGGATAAAGATGCATTTCCATGAAACGATGCACCCGCTCTTGTAGGTCTTTGGAGCGTTCTGTATAATCAAAGTTCATAAGCTTTATAAAATTATCGTTTTGTTTTGTGTGGTCTAGTATCAAAGATATGGCAATCGTTAAAAGCTAGACTTTGTTTATTCGTTGAATTGTTGATCTGTTTATTGCACAGATTCCCTTGATTTTATCTTTTTGGTCAGTGGTTATCAAACGAACAAATAAACATATCAATATTGTAAACAGAAAAAATTCTTAGCGACTGCCCTAGTGCTTAGTCAAGACTGAAATGACTAGTACTTGAATAGTCCCAGCGGGACGAACTATGGGTAGCATTTCCAACGAATTATTCTAAGCTCCGTAGGTGCGTAATATAGCTCGTACCTACGGCACTTAAAAATATCTCAAAATACCTTGCTACCCACAGTTCATCCCTACGGGATTTTACTAGCCAAATCAAAATTGACTAAGCACTAGTATCAAAGATAAGCAACCCTATCATATAGACAAGTTCTCTTAGTTCTCAAATTACTAATTTTTATTTCATCATAAAAATTAGTAATTTGAGGCTAGAGTGTCAACTACTTTTGTGATTCAGATAAACATGTCGAATAAACTGATCCAAATTAACTGCTCATTCGTGGATTCGTGACTATTTAAGGCTCAGCTCCTTTTAGTAAGAAAATCCTTCCATACGCCTTATTCTTGACGTAAGAACAACTCACCCAATCACTAACTATTTGTCTATCTGACTAATTCGCATAACGAAAAAACTAGATATGTGATATTTCGGCTCATTTTCCTAAAGACAGAAAAGGGAAATGACTCGGTATGTACTCATTATCATATCAAAACGCATAGTTTTTTTAATAAAATGAATTAAATAATCCATTCGTTTTGGCGTTAAGGTAAAACGAAGAATGATTCAACGACTCAAAACAAATGAATACATCTTACAGTAGACCTACACTCAACATATTCGTATGAAGCACTTCTATTTGCTGTATGCTTTTGTGTTCCTATCTTTTGCTGCCTTTGCCCAATCAGCGGATGAAGTAGAAAATATTGTTCCTAATGCAGGTTTTGAAGAATATTCTAGCACCCCTATCGGGTGGTACTATCGTGGTGCACATTTCTCTAACGTCATGCGCTATTGGTCGTCTGCGACTGCCGCTTCTCCCGATGCTTTTGGTCCAAAAGTCAGAGTGCCAGAACACTGGGCAGACAAAGGTTTTGGCGATCAGTATGCACATAGTGGTGAGTCGATGGCGGGCATCACGACTTATGGTTGCGATAAAGGAAAGCCTCATTGTCGGGAATACGTTCAGGTGCAGTTGTTAGAACCACTTGTACCGCAGCAAACCTATTACATCGAATTTTGGGTCGTTTCGCTTGCTCGTTCCCTCCAAACCAACAACATAGGCGTTTATTTTTCCAACGGCAAAGTCAACGTCCGAGTAGATGAGCCGATCTTTTTAGCCCCTACTTTCAATCAAGAAGAGATTGCAGCGACAGACAATCACAACTGGATGAAAATTTCTGGTCAGTTCGTTGCTCAAGAAGCGGCTGATTACATTCTGGTCGGTAATTTCTTCCCCGATAGTCTAACGCAATATCAACTACCCAAAGCCGATAGCCCGCTTAAATTTGCTTACTACTATTTGGACGATTTTGTGCTCAAAAAAGTACCGCCTATCCTAGAAGTGCCACTCGAACCAGACGATTTGAGTTTGATCAAATTGGAAGAAGGTAGGATTTTTCAGCTTAAGAATATCTTTTTTGATACCGATAAAGCGGAACTGCTACCACGTTCTTACCAAGAGCTCAAAAAGCTATTTCATATCTTGCAACAGCATCCCGATATGGAGATTGAAATTCGGGGACATACGGATAGCCAAGGTCGAGATAGCTACAATTCTTATCTATCTAAGAGGCGGGCGAAAGCAGTAGCGGAATACCTTTGGAGTAAAGGTATTGCTACTAATCGGGTACATTATATCGGTTTGGGCAGTGATCGTCCCATAGCGTCCAACGATACAGAGGCAGGTCGAAAATTGAATCGACGAGTAGAGTTTTTGATTCTTAAAAAATAGATGGCGTGGTAAGTGAAAGCGCACAAGCTTTTCAAATAAAATCCTATCTTTGATGGCTCAATTTTTCGCCAATACAAGATGAAAACAATGAAAATACACATTTGGGCGACTTGCCTGCTCTTTGCACTTCTTATTTTTGCTTGTAAATCTACTCAAAAATTAACCGAAGAAGGTAATTACGACGAAGCCATAGAGAAAGCTCTGGATAAGCTCGTCGGAAAGAAGAAAAAGAAAGCGGACGTCGTTGCTGCCCTAGAGCTTGCCTTTGCCAAAGCGAACGGACGAGACTTGAACGAAATCAGTAATTTGCGCAATGAAAATCGTTCGGCAAACTGGGAGCGTATTTTCGATTTGGCAAATGCGGTGCAACAACGACAGGAATCCATAACACCACTTTTACCACTAGTCGATGATCGCGGTAGAAAAGCAGATTTCACTTTCGTAAAAATCAACAAGTTGCTGCAAGAATCTAGAAACAAAGCAGCGGCTCACCTTTATAAAGCAGCCAAATCCAATTTAGTGCAAGCGCGCTCGGGCAATAAAGTCGCCGCTCGGAATGCCTACGCAGACTTGGATCGAATTGCTCGCTATTTGTCGCCTTACAAAGATCGCCAACAATTGATGAACGAAGCTAGAGGACTGGGAGTTTCGCATATTTTATTCAGGATGGAAAATGATGGATACGCCATTATGTCCAGAGACTTTGAGCGGGCTATTTTAGAGATGGATGTGCAAGATATGAATGAACTGTGGCGGGAATTTCATACGCGACCCAAGACGGGATTGCAGTACGATTATGAGATCGTGATGAAATTGGACGATATAGATGTTAGTCCCGAATCGGTTAAAGAGCGTTCTTTTCGAGAGGAAGCAGAGATAGAAGATGGTGAACAATCGCTACGGGATGCCGATGGAAATGTCGTAAAGGATTCGACGGGTAATATTATCAAAGTACCAGTCGTAAGGGTCGTCACGGCTGATGTCATCGAAGCCTACCAATATAAAGCAGCCGTCGTGGGTGGTACGCTCTATTTCTACGATAAAAACAAGCAGGAACTCATGGACACGCAAGCCATCACCGCCGAAGCAATTTTTGAAAACTATGCTTCTACTTACCAAGGTGATCGTCGGGCATTGAGTCGGGACACGAAAGATCGTATCGGCAATCGTCCACTGCCCTTTCCACCAGATGAAGCCCTACTCTTAGATGCCGCCGATGTCTTGAAGCCTATCATCAAGGAAAAAATTGTGCGGATGCGATTTTTTTGAGGTAAGGAAACACAGCAATACATGAACATCATTAAACAACGAGAACGACTCCCTTTCCCTCAAAAAGTCGCTATCATCGGTAATTTTGAAGTCTCAGATTTTCCTATCGAAGTGAGTGAGTTTTTGGACTTCTTTCGAGCAAAATCGGACGTCGTTTGGGCAAAAGGCTACGGAACGGGAGCTTACATTGATGAAGCCCTCTTGAACGAAGCCCAGCGCAAAGCACAAGCAGCAGACTTAGCCATTTTGCTACTCTATTTACCTGCTGACAACGAAAAAATTCCAATCAATCAACATCAACTTATTCGCTCGGTGAGTTTGGTGCAAGACAAATTGATCGCTTTGGTTTATGCAGAAAAAGCCTTGGTAGCTGCTTGGAAAAAATACACGTATATGAGTATCCAAATAGATCAAGGTGCGGAGCTTTATAAGATAATGGAGCAAGTGATGAGAGAGCAGAAAGATTGACGTACTTATCTTGCCTTTAGCCTTTTGCTATTAGCTGTTGGCTTAAATTGTAAGTAATTATGCGAATAACGGGTAAAATACTCCATCTTGCGGCAGTACAGCTTTACTAAGCTTTGAAACTTAGTAAAGTGTTTGAGATCGCGCAACAAGTATGCCTAAAGATTTTTTATGGACGGAAAAATGAGATTTGTACAGTCGTTATTAGCATTAATTATA
>JBCDKV010000267.1:0-6718 GCA_038746215.1 Bacteroidota bacterium
AAATTAAGTGCAATTTCTTTGTGTGCATAAGTTCCACCATAACGTCCTGATTTAGAGACGATACCAATAGCATTGGTTTGTTCGATGTATTTTTGAGGCGTTGCAGAGTAGCGTTTTTCTAAATGTTTTAATCTAAAGTTATTCATTTGCATAACTTTAAAATCAGGGTTATGGAGTTCTTCCCAAGCTTGTAGAAAAAGCAACGTATCCGCATTTTGCATCCAGCGAAGAATAAGTTGTTTACTATCGCCTTCCGCTTTAGCTGCGATATCAGTTAGAGAAATATAATCTTTCTCATGAAAGGGTTTGATACGAATAGCTAAGCCTTGAACTTCAATTTTTTTCATTACCGATTTTTCAATTTTAAAAAGCTCCTACACTACGAATCAGTTTGCTTGGTTTTGAAATTCACAACGTGCCAAGTACCGCAAATTCATCATGATAAAAACCAATAACCAACTACCCCAGCATCTCCTTCCAAGCCACTCGATCATCGACGGCAAAAG
This sequence comes from Bacteroidota bacterium, assembly GCA_038746215.1. Classification (GTDB taxonomy): domain Bacteria; phylum Bacteroidota; class Bacteroidia; order Chitinophagales; family Saprospiraceae; genus JAAUTG01. Next base: position 507 of record JBCDKV010000267.1, read on the forward strand.
CATAGGATGCGCCTTTTTTTAATTGGATACCAATGCCAGTTGGAAGTCCAGCACGGTTGTAGTCTGCGACTTGTTTGATGTGTCGACGCTCAATTTGTAAGGTATTGCTATTGGAAGAGAATAGGCTTTGCTGAACGAAAACGAGTCGTTTGTTGGTCAAAAATAGCTTTCCCATAGTGCCACTATTACCTTTGTAGCTAGTGGAAGGCTCGGCGAGTAAGATTTGTTCTCCGTTGTTGAGTTCAATGCTTTTGATTTTTCGATTGATTAAATAGCGGTTGATACGATCTGCTAGCAGGAAAAAAATAAGTGCCAAACAAACCCCCATTGCAAAACTGACGATAGAATTTTCGCTAGTCAACAGGTAGTTGGAGGCGGCTAAAAATAGAGCAGCGCAAACGAGGACGGTTCTTTTTACTTTTTTCATAGATTTATTTATAGGGGTGTAAGTAAGAGGACAGATTTAAGAAGCGAGAAGTCAGATGCAAAAGACTCTTGTTCACGCAATTACAAAAAATTGATCTATCGATTACTTATGTCCAAGTACTTACGAAGCATACTTGTTGCGCGAATTCCTTGCATTGACTCAGGCTGTCTTCAAGTAAAATGTTAAGAAAACTGAGACTTCGTACAGCCCTAATTTACTTACCGATAAGTCAAAGCAGCTTGTGTGTTTCCAGCAGCTCCCAAGACCATCAACTCATCATTGTTTCTAGCGACTAGATAATAGGATTTTCCTTGCACTTCAATGTGTCTAATTTTTCTAATCTCGCCTTCGATAGGGGTCTGCAGATTTTGAATGTCCATTGTTCCATCGGCTAAAAAACGCAAGACTTGTCCGTAATTGGCATCGTACCAGCCCATTTCTATATTGGATTGCACTGAATTACCACCCAACATCAAACGTCCATCATCTAGTGGTGTGATCGCGTTCAGGGTAGAAAACTGCGCTGCATCGGGCAATGGACGCATCACAAAGTCGTTCCCAGCACCTTGATTTTCAAAGAAAACACTTTCAAAAGTATTGACTTCGTAAACGGTGGAAGTAGCCAATTTTTCTTGTCCAAACAGTTCCTCTAAACTAGCCGCCGCAAAGTCTTTGGCGTACAAAAAGCGTTTTTTGAGTTGCACGAGTTGTTTGGTCAGTTCTTCGTAAGTGGCAAAGGGAATCTCCTGTCCTTCGACATAGTAAGTCAGGATTTGTTCAATTTGGTCATTGTCATCAAAATCATTGACGAACATGCGGACGGGTTGTGCTTTACTGGGCTTTAACTTGGTATTCTGTCCGTAATTGCCCGCAATAATATCCACATCACCATCACCATCGAAATCGCCCGTCACCACTGCATTCCACCAACCACTAGCATCGTTGATAGTAGATTTTTGGAGCGTCCCATTTTCATTTTTGAAGATGCTAATGGACTGCCATTCGGCGGCAATTACCAAATCCAAATCGCTGTCGCCATCTATATCGCACCACGCACCCGCTTTGACCATACCCGCTTTTTTCAAATCAGCAGGTGTACTTTCTTCAAAACTTCCATTGCCTTGATTAATGAATAAGTAGGAGTCGGGCAACTTACCATAGTTCCAAGGAACAGCTCGACCGCCGAAGAAAAAATCGGTATAGCCATCGCCATTAAAGTCGGCTGGCAAAACACAGGAAGCCGTCATAAAGACAGATGGAAATAAGTCTTTGCGCTCGAAATTACCTGCTCCATCGTTTAAGTAAGCACGCTGTTGCATGGCTTCGTGTGTCCCCCGAAATTCGTTACCACCACTAGCAACAATCAAATCCAAATCGCCGTCATTTTCCACATCCACCAAGACCGCACCCACATCCTCATAAATGCTATCTTGTAACAACACATTGGGCGTACTTTCCTCAAACTTACCTGCCGCATTCTGTAGAAATAAAGCGGCTTTTTCCCGTTTTGAACCACCTATGAATACATCTTCTAAGCCATCACCATTAACATCACCCACTGCCAATGCGGGACCCTCGGCAGAAGTCGTGTGCGGAATCAAAGCTTCCCGATGAAATTCGACGAAAGGATTCTCAATGTGCTGATGGTATAAATTTAGATCAGCCGTAGCATCTGTAAAAGCAGTAAAATCCTTTTCGGCAGCTAAGTTTTGAGGATCAAAAATCGGTAAATTGGGACGCCAAGTCAGCGCAAGTGTCGTGTCGTACTGAGCTACTTGCAATTGCTGATAGCTACGATCTGGCCAGACCAATACAATAGAATCTACCGCTGTTTGATCGCCAATACCAAGGTGCAAATTGGAAAGAAAACTCGACTGATAGCCTCGGGTGGGGAAGTGTTCAACGCGATACCGCTGGTTTCCTTTAAAAACAATTGCTTTTGCCCCTACCGCTTGTCGATTGTTAGGGCTGCCTTCCAGTTGTAGTTTCAAATAGCTAGCTGCAGGAGCAGATTGCTTGTTTTGCAGGTTTTCGTACACAAAAGGTTCATCCTCTATATTATTTACTACTACATCCAAATCGCCATCCAAATCCAAGTCAGCGTAAATCGCGCTACTCGAATAGGTCGGTAAATCACCTGCTATTTGGATATTGATGTCTTGGAATTTAGTGTGCTGTGTATTCTTAAAAAACTTATTGGGAAGCTTGATCTGTGGCATCTTTTCGATATGCGTCAAATCGGTATCTTCTAGGTGGTCGAACTGGTTTTTATAGCGCAAATCATCGTTCATTTTGAAGTTGGCGTAGTCGATATCGTTCATTCGGCGTGGGATACCATTGCTAACAAACAAATCTTTGTAGCCATCGTGGTCAAAATCGAAGAAGAGCGGCGACCACGACCAATCGGTGGCGTGAATACCTGCGAAAACCCCGATTTCACTGAATGTACTATTGCCGTTGTTGAGTTGCAAGTTGTTGCGGGCAAATTGTGGATTGTAGCCATAACCCAATTTGAAGCGAAAAATATCCAAACCATCTTCGCCCAGCGAACTTTTCAAAATGAAAGGATCGTACGGGTGCATATCTAGCGAAATAATGTCATTCCAGCCATCATTATTGATGTCGCTCATATCCACACCCATCGCAAAGCGTCCCGTATGCTGCATCTGCTCGGTGAGTACTTCCGAGAATGTGCCGTCTTGATTGTTGAGGTAGAGGTAGTCGTTTTCGTGGAAATCATTGCCAACGTAGATGTCGGGCCAACCGTCATTGTTTACATCGCCCGTCACGATACCCAGACCATAACCAATCGCACTGCTGTAAATGCCCGCTTCGGCAGAAACTTCTACAAATGTTCCATTATCGTTGCGCATCAAACGATCGCCTGCCGAAGGATGTGGCTCATTCTCAAACGTAGCACGCTGACCAAAAGTACCATTACGATGCAAAGAATGATTGAGTTGATACATGTCCAAATCGCCATCTAAATCGTAATCAAAGAAAGCCGCTTGCGTTCCAAAACCTTCTAAATCCAAGCCGTATTTGGCAGCTTCGTCCTTGAAGACGGGTATGCCATTTTCCACACCTTGGCAGACGTACAATTGGTTGCGTCCCGTCCAGTTTTGGTAGCCACTCATCTGGGAAACGTAGAGATCAAGCAGTCCATCATTGTTAATGTCCACGACACTCGCACCCGTTGTCCAGCCTTCGATACCCGACAAACCAGCCTTTTGTGTTGCTTCTTGGAACTTTAAGTCGCCTTGGTTGAGGAAAAGCTTGTTTTTTCCCATATTGGCAGTAAAATATAAATCTACCAAACCATCTTGGTTGAAATCGCCAGCCGCCAAGCCACCGCCATTGTAGAAATACATGTAGTTGAAGACGTTGAAGTCAGCGGTTTGTGTCAATTCGTTTTGGAAATCTAAACCCGTTTGATCTTTGCGTAGGAGCTGAAATTGGGTATTTTGTTCTGCTTTTTCATTACAGTTCCAAAGTCCTATCACCAAAATGAATACTATAATCTTAAACCTCATGCTCAATTTTTTCTCTTTTTGAATTAGGGGTGTATGAAGTTTTGAGTAATGCTTGAAATAAAGTTGAGTAACAATTCTGAGATCGTACAAAAAGCACTTCAAGTAAATCGCTCCGAAAAAAACACAAATTTCAACTGGTTTTTCGGTACGCTTACTAGGCAAACATCAGCAGAGTTGGCAGCTTCTACCACCAATGATCGCTGATATAGTATCACACCTTTACTTTCCTTATTCTTTTCTTCCTGAATTGAACTCCAAAAATTTCTGCCAATCAATGTCGCCATTATTTTTGCAGAAATCCTTAATAAAATCTCCTGTAAATTGATTGATCATCTGAGTGTAGGTAAGTACGAATTCTTCATTTTTCTCCTTAGCTTTGTATCCTAACGGCTCAATTATTTCCTTATATAGTTCAGAATCACCTGATATAAATTCCCAAAAATCCTGACCACAATACTTGAAGTAGTCCCCTTTATCTGGATTGTTGTCTTTTCCGTAGCAACATCCATTTACGGAAACGATTATCAATCCTGAATTGCTTGTCCTCAATGTCTTTTGTGCAGTTTTAAAGTCTAACTTCATTTTTTTTATCTGACTACTATTTCCCCAATTAGGACCTGATTTTATATTTACGATATATCGAATATTATTTTTATCAAACTCAAGATCAATGTTTGGTATTCCCGATTTTCGACCGTTATAGACTTTTTCGTTGATGAAAATTGCAAGCCCTTCTAACCAATCACCAAAGATTGTTTCCTCGTTGGAGGAGATAAATGCGTCCGCAATCCCTCTTACTATTTCATCGGCTGTCAGAACATGTTTAGCTTTAAACAGATATGGATTTTTCTTTTTTAAAACTGTTTTAAGTTTTAATTTATTTAGCCGTTCAATACGTTTCCGATGAAATACCCCAATGTTGTCTTCCACGTATTTATTGACTTCCGTTAAGTTCAGTTTTTTCATATTTTACTTCTGGTTCTAATAGTACCAATTTGACTGGTTCAATACTTTCATTAACCATATTATAATAATCAGGTTGGATTTCAATTCCAATCGAATGACGCATCATTCTTTGAGCGACAAAATTAGTTGTTCCTGAACCCATAAATGGGTCTAATACTACATCATTCGGTTTTGTAAACAACTTAATAAACCATTCTGGTAAACCTTCTGGAAATGCTGCACTGTGTTTTTTATTGTTACATTCTGTTGCAAGATGAAGAACATTAGTAGGATAGACCTTATCTCTTCCTACCCAGTTGGAAATCTTCTTCCCAAATCCACTTCCCACTTTGGATTCATCTCTGATTTTGTCTGTATCGCTTAGGTTTTTCAATCTCGTCTTAGCCCAATCACCAATAGGAATCATTACTTCCTCTTGATACATATTGAACTTTTTGCTTTTATTGAATTGTAACAATCTTTCCCATGAATCTCTGAATCTGTTCGGCCACTTTCCTGGAAAGCTATTTTTTTTATGCCATATAAATTCTTCTGTCCATAACCAACCTTGTTTTTTCATGGCTATAATCAGTTCCATGACGTAGGTACTTCTTTCCCCTTTAACGACCTTTTCCTTGATATTCAAAACAAAGGTTCCTTTCGGCTTCAGAACACGGAACAGTTCTTCTGAAATTGGCAAAAACCATTCAACATATTTATTTGGACGAATGCCACCGTAAGTATTTTTTCTTTGGTCTGCATAAGGTGGTGAAGTAAAAATCAAATCCACCGAATTATCTGGTAATGTTTTTAAAACATCTTTGCAGTTTCCAAGTATTAAATCAGTCTTTATCTCCATATCATTATTTTACTTAAGAGAAGCCGCAAGTTATTTAAAATGATTTTTTATGACCGGGATTGACTATTTTTTTCTTTTTTCAGTTGGGGAACGTGAAAAAATAAGTTTAGATTCTTTAAATCACAAGCAATTGATTGTCAGTATATTGTGAAATAAAAAATTTGACTTTATTAAATCCTTGTTCCAGGCTTATTGCATGGTGGAAAAAATAGTTGATGTTTCATTTCTGTCCGAAGGGATTTTTCTAAATAATCATCGCTGCTCAAACAGCTTAGGTCGCTGATCATTCAAAGTAACCACCAAATGACTTTTCCCACCCAACTCAATGACATCTATGTCCTTGACTGATCCGCGTACAAAAAAGCCGCTGTCTTTATTTTTGATGCGCTCGAATGTCCCATCTTTTTGATTGATGAGGACGTGTCCAAAACTAGCATCTAATTTAGAA
>JBCDKV010000268.1:0-6717 GCA_038746215.1 Bacteroidota bacterium
CTTCGTTTTTCATTCCATTTCCAAAAGGACTTTAGGACAGAGATGAGGTTATTTTTAATGATTTTTGGAAAAAATTATTAAAAATAACCTCATCTCTGTCCAGAGGGCCTCCCAAAATTAAAATTTTTACGAAGTAAAAATTTTATGACTATATATGGCTTGGCCAAGAGTGTAAACTTATTTCTTGTGCGTTACTAACGGGATTTTTAAAAAACAAATAGCTCGCTTAAATTGTGACGCTTATTCAAGCCCACCTATCTTATATCCGATTGGAATTCCGCCAAACCAAAAAAAGCAGTAAGCTACCAAGCAACAGCGATCCCCAATTAAAATATCGAATGCCCATAAAAAGTGGTTTTTCATCTGAAATGTAGAGGATAGCGTGGAAAAATCCATTCGCAGTGAGTAAGATGCCGAGTAGTAAGATAATGGCTAGTCGCGTGGGTGATAATTTTTTCATATTGAAATGAATTGCTGTTTATTATGATTCCTGAGATCGCTCAATAATCATATCCGAAGAGTTTTTATGGACGGACGGAAAATCTATCTTGTTCCAACAGCTTGACAAGGAGTATGTTGTGCCTATGCTTTTCTCTTTTGCTTTAATTTTCCTTACTTTGTAGCAACTATCGACTACCAAAAATATTTAGCTTAAACGAACAAGACAAAACGAATGATAAATCAAGCTTACCAATCGGACATCATCATCGTGGGTGGTGGACTCGCAGGCATCGTAGCAGCGCTGGAATTGCTCGATACGGGTAAAAAAGTACTCATCATAGATAGGGATACGGCAGCAAACTTTGGAGGACTGGCAAAATGGGCGTTTGGCGGTATGTTTTTCGTCGATAGCAAGCACCAACGCAGAATGGGAATCAAAGATTCGGTGGATTTGGCGATGCAAGATTGGTTTTCCTTTGCAGAGTTTGAGGCAGACGAATATTGGGGTAAAAAATGGGCGGAACAGTACATTCATTTGTGTACGCCGCATTCCTACGATTGGCTGAAAACCAAGGGGCTTGGCTTTTTTCCCGTGTTGAATTGGGTGGAACGAGGACTGCATCGTCCTGGCAATTCGGTGCCGCGTTTTCATATGGTATTGGGGACAGGTTGGGAGTTGACTTATAGCTTGATTCGGCAACTCAAAGCACATCCAAAAGCGGAAAATCTGAGTTTAAAATTCGATCATCGGGTGCGATCAATCCTTGATGAAAATGGTACAATTAAAGGCGTAAGGGGAACATTGGAACAAAGCGGTCAAGACTTCGAAGCCCGAGCGGATATTGTGGTCGTCGCGACGGGTGGTATCAATGGTAGCATTGAACGAGTGAAGCAGAACTGGCACAAATCCATGGGAACACCACCCAAAAAAATTCTAAATGGTGCACACCAATACGCCGTAGGCGATTTGCACGATGCGACCGAAAAAATAAATGGCAGCGTTGTTAATTTGGATAAACAATGGAATTACGCAGCGGGTATTCACCACTACGCGCCCAGAAAAAAAGACCACGGACTGAGTTTAGTGCCTTGTAAATCAGCACTTTGGCTCAATTACGAAGGACGACGTTTTGGACCTATACCACTCATTACGGCTTACGACACCCGTTATTTGGTCGAACGTATTTGCCAAGAACCCGTCAAATACTCTTGGCAAATTTTGAATATGAAAATTGCTAAAAAAGAGTTCGCTATTTCGGGTTCGGAACACAACGAACTGATGCGAGACAAAAAGGTGTTACAATTTGTACTGAAAACAGCTTTGGTAGGCAATGAAAAGCTGATGCAAAAAATCATCGACAATTGTGAAGATGTTGTGATCGCCTATTCTTTGGAGGAACTCGTCGATAAGATGAATGCTATTTCTGAAGAAAAGTCCGTGCAACTCAAATACGTGCGCGAAGCCGTAGAACAATACGATGCGAATATAGATCGTGGCCCAAAATTTCACAACGATGAACAATTGCGACGAATCGCACACGCACGACAATATCGCGGAGATAAGGTGCGCACTTGTAAGTTTCAAAAAATACTCGATTCAAGAGCGATGCCTTTAATCGCGATGAAAGAATACATCCTTTCGCGCAAAAGTCTGGGCGGCATACAAACCAATTTGGACAGTCAAGTACTTACCCAAGCGGACGAAGCAGGCAAGCAGGCAGCCATCGAAGGACTTTATGCCATTGGTGAAGCGGCGGGCTTTGGTGGTGGTGGTATGCACGGGCATCGTTCGCTAGAAGGTACCTTCTTGGGGGGCTGTGTGATTAGTGCTAGGGTGGCGGCAGCTTCAATCAAAGGACAACGACTAGCATAAGCATTTATTTGGAAATTATGCGAATAACGGGTAAAATACTTCATTTTGTAGAAGTAACAGCTTTACCAAACTTCTGAAACTTAGTAAAGTGTTTGAGATCGCGCAACAAGTATGCTTAAAGGTTTTTATGGACGGAAACACAAATTTCAACTTATTTTTTTGGAGAAAAATAAGTTGAAATTTGTGTTTCCGTTCTGAGAGAATTACTGAGCATACTTGTTGCTCAATTTGCGGGTATTGACCTGAACTATATCTGAGTCAAATGTCAAAAAAAATAAGATTTCTACGGTCGTTATTCGCATAAATTGATAATTGGTCTTCAAACGGTTATTTTTTCCTCTTTCCACGTTGAAAAATACTCACTTATCCCGATAAACTCGCATTTTTCGCCTTGAAATAGAAAAAACTAGCTCGTTTTCAACTCAAAGATCAACATCCAAACAAGTGCTAAAAAAAAACTCCTACAATTCAACCTTTTGAATTATAGGAGCGACTAACATACTATGAGAAAACTACACGCCTCAAATATAGGCGCATCCGTCATAGCAAGAAAGTCTACTTTAGGCATAGGGTAGGGGCATTAATGCTGTGGTACGCTAGGCTTAGTGTTTGGTGAACGGTAGTTTTTCTAAATCTACGTTACCACCTGTGAGGATAAGACCTACTTTTCGTTGAGAAAAAGGTGCTGGATGCTTCAAAATAGCGGCTAAAGGTACGGCACAAGAAGGCTCAATGATGATTTTCATGCGCTCCCAAATCAGTCGCATCGCATCGGCGATTTCCGTTTCGTTTACCAAAATAATTTCTTCCAGATGTTCCTGAATGATGCCAAAGGTTTTGTCGCTCAGGTTGGTTTTCAAGCCATCAGCAATCGTATCGGTGGTTGTATTTTGTTGGAGTTGTCCGCTTTGCAGAGAGCGATAAGCATCGTTGACGATTTCAGGTTCGCCGCCGTAGATTTTGGTCATGGGTGAAAAATATTTAGCCGATAATGCCGTACCGCTCATCAAACCACCACCACCAATTGGGGCAATAATCGCATCCAAAATGGGGCAATCTTCAAAGACTTCTTTGGCGCAAGTTGCCTGTCCTGTGATCACGTTATAATCGTCGTAAGGATGAATAAAGGTCGCGCCCGTTTCTGCTACAATTTCTGCCATCGTAGCTTCTCTAGCGGCTTGGGTAGGTTCGCAAAAAGTAATTTCCGCACCGTAGCCTGCCACTGCTTTTTTCTTCACAGCAGGCGAATTACTGGGCATCACGATATAGGCTTTCGTCCCTAAATTTTTAGCCGTCAAAGCCACTGCTTGGGCGTGATTACCCGAAGAATGCGTAGCTAATCCTTTCCCAATTTCCGCTTCCGAAAGGGCCAAAGCAGCACTCGTCGCACCTCGCATTTTGAACGCACCAATTTTTTGAAAATTTTCGCATTTGAAGTAGAGTTCTGCCCCTGCTATGGCGTTGATGCTTTCGCAAGTCAGAATGGGCGTACGATGAATATAGGGCGCAATGGCTTCGTGCACATGCTGAATGTTAGCAATGGATGGAACACTTTCCAGTTTTTGGAGATTGTTTGTAGTAAGTGCTATCATGATTCCTTCGATATTTGTGCTGCAATAGTCTCCCAGTGTTTTTCTAGTCTTTTGAGCTGTCGGTCGTTGCCTAGTACGATGAAACTAGAGCCGTGCAAAAGTGAGGTATCAGATGGTGGATTAATCATATAGTGGCTATTTGGTGATTTGTAGCCAATGACATTACAGCCTGTTTTTTCTCGGATTTGGAGTTCAGCTATGGTTCGGCACTGACAAGCCAATGGGACATCATCGAATCGTACTTCCTCAAATCCAATATCCGACTCGTATTCGCTGGTCACGAAGGAGAAAAATTCTACTGCACCAGGCTTCGTCACGAGTGCTGACATGTAAAAACCACCAATCTGCTCGGGCATGATCGTATGATTTGCCCCTGCTAGTTTTAGCTTTTTCTGGGTTTTGGGATTAGAAGCACGGCTGATGATATTGATGTTGGGATTCAGTTCGCGCGTCGTCAGTACGGTGAATACATTATCGGTATCGTCGGGCAAGGCAGCAATCAAAGTTTTTGCCCTTTCGATGCCCGCTTGCAGCAGTACCTCATCTTGTGAAGCATCGCCCTGTACATAGAAAGCATCTTTGTGGTGCTCTCTGAAATACTCAATGCGTTCCTCTGCAATATCAATGATGACGAATGGTGTTTTGGCTTTGGTGAAGTTATCCACAATTTCTTCCCCGTATTTTCCGTAGCCACAGATGATGATGTGGTCTTCTAGTTTAGCAATGCGATTTTTCATGACCCTAATTTGCATTTTTTTGAAAATATCTCCTTCTATCACGTAATCCGTGAACGCATAGAGGGCATAGGCAAATATACCGATATTGAGCAAAATGAGAATGGAAGTGAATAACCTGCCCGCATCACTCAGCGGTTCGACCTCTGTAAAACCCACCGTAGATATGGTGATGACGGTCATGTATAGTGCGTCAATGAAATCATAGCCTTCGATGAGCATATAGCCCGACGTGCTGACAAAAATGGAAAGTCCAAATAGCCACAAAGCCCTACGCATCGTACTGGTAGTTCCTATACTGATTTTACCGAAAAGAAGCCTTTTAATGCTTTGTATGATGGAGACTTTCATGGTATTACAAATAAATCGTCTAAAGTCAATACTTGATCAATGAGTCCTAGGCTGTGTTCATTTGCCTTGAGTCCGTGGGCAGTCACTAGCGTCCAAAAAAGCTGTTTTTTGGCGCTACTGCTTGCTTCGAAAACACCCATTTTTCTTTTCAAATCCTGCGCGTAGGACTTACTCAACGTAAAAGCTTGGTGGTGAAATTTCATCTCAAATAAATTGATGACACCATCTTTTCGATCTAGTAGTAAATCAATTTGCGCACCTTGCTCTTGATCGTTTCCTTGCTTCTGAAAAGAAGACGAAGTTGTATAAACGCCAGCAATATCCAGTGATTTTTTCATTTGGGCAAGATGTTTCATACAAAGACTCTCGAAGGCATAGCCCGTCCATATTTTATAGGTTTGCGTTTGACTTAAATGCTGCCAAGTCTTTGCGCCTTCCTTTCTGTTTTTTTCAATGAATTGTAGGTAGAACAGGGAATATTCATCCGTCAAGCGATAAAGTTTCTGCTTGTTTTTTTTACCAAAAGCATAATACATCGCAATAAATCCAGATTGGGCAAGCTCCTCTAGGACAATGCTGATCGTTCCACCATTAGCAAAGCTACCCATTCGGATAATCTCTTTCCTACTCATACCCTGCTGCTTTTGGGCTAATGTTCTTATGATTTGAATGTGCTTTTCTGCATTTGCAAACAAGGCAGGATACAATTTTGAAAACTCATTTTTCAGTGCGCCAGTCTCTGAAAAACAGAGCTGGTCTATAATCTGGGCAGTGCTTCTTCCTCTTTTTATCTTTTCTAAGTAGTGTGGAATGCCACCAATCGCCATATAAAGCTGCGCAATTTGGTAGCGATTGAGTTTGATATTTCTACTGCTCAAAAAACTTTCTGTTTCCAATAGAGTAAAGGGTTTGAGCAAAATAGATCGAGTGATTCGATTGTGCAAACCACCCGTATGATGCACGACTTTTTGAATCATCCAAGAAGCCGCAGAACCACAAATGACGAGAACAATATGTTCATCGACTGCCCAAGAATTCCAAAAAAAGCTTAGTCCTCTCAGAAAACCAGACTTTCGACTACCCAGCCAAGGCAGTTCGTCAATGAAAATGACTTGTTTTTGCTCGTTTTGCTCGTTTTGCTGTGCTTTCAAAAATTCAATGAGTTGAATAAAGGCTTCTACCCAGTTACTTGGACTGGCTTTCATGGTTTTTGCACCGCTCGCTACACTGATGGCGTAAGCAAAATTTTGGAGTTGCTCTTTGTTCGTGGCATTTTGGATACCCGTAAATTGAAAATTGATTCGATTTTTGTAAGCTGATTTGATCAAAAAAGTCTTACCCACTCGTCTTCTACCAATCACAGAAACCATTTCCGCAACGGGGGATTGGAGTGCCTCATTCAGTATTTGCAGTTCCTGCTTTCTACCAATTAAATTTTTGGACATAAAAATTATATAGACTACTGGACATTTTAGATTACAGAACAAAAGAGAAGTAGCTTACATAGCTACACTAGTGCTTAGTCAATTTTGATTTGGCTAGTAAAATCCCGTAGGGATGAACTGTGGGTAGCAAAGTATTTTGAGGTATTTTTAAGTGCCGTAGGTACGAGCTATAGTACGCACCTACGGAGCTTAGAATAATTCATTAGGGAAATACTACCCATAGTTCGTCCCGCTGGGACTATTCAAGTACTAGTCATTTCAGTCTTGACTAAGCAGTAGAC
>JBCDKV010000269.1:0-6715 GCA_038746215.1 Bacteroidota bacterium
CAACGCTTCCAATGCAATTTTCGATTTTTGCTTGCTACTAAATGTCCTTCTTTTTCTTCCCATTTTTATCGTAATTTTATCGTTCCAAAATTACGCTTTTATCACCTTATTGACCTGTCCTAGTTTTGGGGAGTACTTCAATTGCCCTGAATTTTTGTTATTGGATTAGTCCTGAATTTCAAGTGGCACTTATGATTAAATTCCAAGAACTATGTTGTGCGAACTAATGGAAAAAGAATACCACAGCAAAAGCCTTAAATGGCACATCTCTAGAATCACGGACAATGTAGAAGAAATTCGCAACTTACTAGATACCATTTCTGGGCAAGACCCACTGCGCAACCGTTTGAGGTTTTTTGACTTTGAGGAAGAGTGATGTGGCATTTACCAGATATAAGTGGGGAGGCACAAAGCTCTGAGCTATGCCTTAAATAACTTCTAGCAAGGTGCTTGAGATCGCGCAATAAGTATGATTAGTAAGTCTCACTCAAGTCCACAGGAATATCTTGCAAATCTTTCAAGATCCTTTTATAAATAGCTCGTAAAGGAATAGCACAGTCCAACGTATGAATTCTAATGCTACTTTCTAAGCCCAAGGCGTGGCTGATGCGCCAAAGTCCCTGCGCTTCTTTGTACCAAGCTTGTACCCTTGGAATTGTTTGATAAACGATTACATATTCTTTGAAAGAAGGAATGCTGCGATACATTTCAAATTTTTCGCTTTTATCGTAGGCACTAGTAGACTTGGAAAGTACTTCAACCAGCAGTAGTGGATTAGACAACACCATTTTATTTTCGTCTTCGTATCGGATGCTATCACAACCCATAGAGGCATCTGGGTAGACCGCTTTATTGTATTTTTCAATCCATACTTTTACATCCGAATTAAATACAATACAGTTTTCATTGGAACGATCTATTTCATTTTCCAGTAAAGTACCCATCCTATTGGCTATTGCTCCGTGATTGCCTGTTCCGCCCGCCATAGCCACAATTTTTCCATTGTGGTACTCGTATCGCTCTAGTGCTTGTTCTTCAAAAGCTAGGTATTCTTCAAAGGTGTAATCAGTATCATTCTTTATTATGGCTGCATTCATGGTATCTTTTTTTGAATAAAAAGTCACTGGATTGATGTTTCAAACACTATTTTGGAAAGAGGAGTTCATTTTTACTACATGGAGAAGTATTCGCTCATTCCTACTATATATGCGAATAACGACTGTGCAGATTTCATTTTTCCTGACATTCGACTTAGGTATAGTTCAGGGCAATGTCCGCAAATTGAGCAACAAGTATGCTCAGTAATTCTCTTCGGATGGAAAAAATCTTTAGGCATACTTGTTGCGCGATCTCTAGCACTTTACTAAGGTTCAAAAGTTTAGTAAAGCTGTACTCCCACAAGATGGAGTATTTTACCCGTTATTCGCATTATATGGTATCCCAATTTTTTTTAATTCTAAAGCAATATGCCACCCCATCATTCCACCTTCAACACCTTAATCACATCATCGTAAGTATCTCCGCTGATTTCTACAAAGTAAATGCCTATGGGCAAATTTTTCGTGTCAATTGGTAATGTTTTCACCCCTTTTTCCAGCGAAAAGGTTTTGCGTACTAAGGTGCTGCCTTGCACATCTAAAAGTCGAATATGGATGGTCTCCCCTATTTCATCCAATTTGGTGAAACGCAACGTGAACTCATCCTGAACGGGATTGGGAAAGTAGGCGACGCTGATATTTTTACCATCGTCAAAAGCTGGGTAGAGTTGACTTTGTGGGATAATAGATTTGGGCAATAAATCCGCACTCCAAAACAATTGCAGAATACCCCAACTCCACTCAGCATGTTCCTTATACTCCAATCGGATGGAATAGCGTCGTCCTGCTTCCAACGCTATTTCGCCTGTAAGTGCTTGCGCTGATTTTGCTTTCCATTGATCGATGATTTTTTCATCGTTGATGTACAATCTGACCCCATCATCCGCAAAAAGATGAAAGGTGTGTACATCCGAAACCAGCGGAACGATTTCACCCAGCCACTCCATTGCATATTGGTATTCCTCCAATCGCTCATCGGGGGACTCAAATGCCCAGTTGAAATTAATGACAGAATCAACTTGAATGAAGCTAGGGAAGGGATATTTTTCGTCGTTTTCTATTTTGAAATATCGTCCTAGTAGCCCTGTCCCATCTGCCCGTTCGATTGCTTTGTACTTCGCCTCGATAGGTGTCATATTTTCGGCTGCCAAGAGCGTGTATAAATTGTGGTCATAGCCATTTCCCCATTGCTCGAAAAGGTAGATATGATCTTTCTTTGCGTGCATACGAGGCGCAGTGATATTACGTCGAATGCCTTTGACACTTGTGACCGTGTAGGGCGTAGCAAACGTACTACCATCAACGTTGAGGTCTAAATTTTGGGGAGTAGTGCGCACTTCAAATTGTACTTTTTCGGGCTGTACGTCCTGAAAAGTCGTTTGGGATAAGCCTTCACTATCCGTTGCAGTGAGGTAGATACGATACCAGACATTATCATCCGTTTCGTTGTTGATCGCAGTGACGTAGTAACCCTTTGATGCGCCCGTGAAAGCATTCATAGCGGGATGCGTATGTTCGTCGTGGTGAAAATCTATTGCCCAAGTATAAGCACTCGCATCTAATTCGCCTTCTTCCCGATCTGATGCTTTCCCCGCAAAAAAGATGGTATCGCCAGCGGCGTAGGTGGTGGTCGTAGCGCTTAAAATGATATTAGGATTAGGGCGACTATTGGCGGTGACGCTGAGCGTGGCAACTTGACTCACTATACGCCCTGCTTCATTACCAATCGTGACGCTGAACTCAGCCGTATCGTCGGTCATTTGCACATTGCGATACACCAGCGTAGCCTCGTTTTCGCCTGCTATGATTTCACCATTTTTGAACCACTGAAATTGAAGGGGCGCATTGCCGTAAACCGCTACCTTGAAAATAGCATCTTCTCCCACTGGCACTAGTACCGAATTGGGCTGCACCGCGATGAAGGGTGCGCCACTGCCCGTCTGTAAAATGCGCCAAAGGATGCCATCTTCCGACTGCGTATTGGAATTGTCTCCTTGAATACCTGCCCGTTCCAAATGGTACAAATCACCATTGGGTGCAACCAACATCCCGATTGGTCTAAAGATATTCCAAGCAAAATCTTCTTCTACCTCGTAGGTATCAGGATTGAACACTTTGATGTAGCCATTGCAATAGTCCCCAAAGAAGAATTTGCCTCGGTAGCGTTCTGGAAATTGTTGGACACTTGGGTTGTAAAAAGCTGCACCCGTGATGGCACAACCTGCTTCGTGATCGTAGGTGTAAATAGGTTCTTGGTAATCATCGGGCAGGGCTTGACCATCGCTTTTGCCTTCGGTGATTGGCCAGCCGTAATTGCCACCTTTCACCACTTCGTTGATCTCTTCCCATTTGGCATTACCCACATCGTTCACAAACATTCGACCCGTGACGGACTGAATATCAAAAGTGAAAGGATTTCGAAAACCTGTTGCCCAAATCGCTCTATTGCGACCACTCGCTTCCTCATAAAAAGGATTATCCGTCGGAATCATACCGTCGGGGCGAATGCGGAGTATTTTGCCGTGCAAATTATCCAACTGCTGCGCCGTCGCTGGATTTGAGCCATCACCCGTTGCGATGAAAAGTGTGCCATCGGGTGCAAAAGCCATACCACCACCGTTGTGCACCGTACCCACCATCGGGTCTATGTCTAAAAGTATGCGCTCACTCCCTACCAAGGCTTGGTTTCCATCCGACGTGAAGCGACTCACACGATTATGATTTTTCCCCTTTACCGTGTAGAACACATAGATATAGCCATTGTCCTCAAAGTTTGGATCAATCGCAATGCCCAACAGACCCCGCTCATTGAAATTGTCGACTTCCAGTTCTAAAAAAGGAGCTGTCTGTAACTGTCCATTTTCAATGATGCGCACTGCGCCATATTTCTCCGCCATGAAAATACGCCCGTCAGGTGCCAGCGTAATTTTTGTAGGATCGAGTCCATCGGCAACTTGCTCGCGCACGAAGCCCGGTCGCAATTGTGCGTTCAAAGTGAAAAGCCAACCCGTCAGTACAAGGATAAGGCTGTGTTTTATGCTGTTCATAGTGCTTAGTGCTTAATTACTTCTTCGCTATCTACCTTCCCAAAGATTTTATTCTTATTTTTATCTCATCACTCATCACTCCGACCACTCAAATCCGCTCCAACAAATAGGGCGCAGTCCGACCCGCATTCCATTGACAAACGTACAAGTTTTTATCTTCGTCCACGCAAACGTCGTGTCCGTGCCAAATGGGTCGACTGGGAAGTTGATAAGTCGCTTGCAACACACCATCTTCGTACACGGGAGCAGTACCACCTGGATTTGAGACCACGGTATCGCCCTCCAAGATCGTAAGGAAGCCCGTATGCGCCAACCAATCGAAGCGAGTTTCCCCTTTCGGCATCGACCAGCACACGCCAGCGTATAGGTTTTGCTCATCTATCACCGCCCGACAAGGATACATATTTGGTAGCGACAAAGTACGAACGTATTCCCCTTCCAAAGTGAAGAATTTATAAGCGTTTTCGCTGCGCGATGAGCAAACCAAAAGCGGACGATTTTTGTCGCGAAGATCGAGCGTTACGCCGTGTGCATTGCGAAGGTTATAATTTTTGTCTTCGTTGTCGTGACCACCCCATTTTCTGATGAATTGCCCTTTGGCATCATAGTGCAAAATGAAATCTTTGCCGTAGCCATCCGCCACGTAAATATCGCCATTGGGAGCGATTGCTACTTCCGTCGGGCAGAAATAGTCGCCTGCTTCGTAGACACCAATGGTTTGCGGATGCCCAATATCAAAAAGCACTTGACCATCTAAGGTCGTTTTGCTCACCCTACCATTTTGACGAATCATCTTACCCCTGCGATTCATATACCAACCCGAATCAGTGAGGTACAGAAAATCCTCCTCTCCTTCTTGATGAAGCGTGAGTCCATGACCACCAGGATATTGCGTCCCCCAATAATCGAGGAGTTTACCTGACTTATCAAAAATCAAAATATTGTTAGCAGAATGATCGCCAATCATAATGAGTCGCCCTTGGCTGTCCATCACCATTTCGTGGCAATTCAACAATGGATTACGCACTACACCCATTTTCGCCCAATCCGTATGCAATCTATACTGATAGTCACCATGTCCAAGCACAGGTTTTTCCCGAAGGATTCTTTTGTGCCGCCCCACACTTGCTCCTAGCATGGGCATCGTAATAGCACTCAAGCTAGCCGTGCCGAGCGTTTTTATAAAATGTCTTCTGTTTTTCATCTTATTCTAGTTTTAGGGAACTTGTAAAAAATAACCTACCCATTTTTAATTTTCTCCCAAACTACTACTGCGTTGCTTATCAGTCAGGTAACACCCGCTATCTTCCTTCTTCGCGCCTTGTACTAGTTAGCGATAATTCTTAAAAATTTGGGTAGCTTATCTTTTACAAATTCCCTTAATGCTTGTCTATCTTTTCATTTAAATTTCCCATTTTCATTTTGGTTTTTCATTGCCCATTTTCATTTGAATTTTGAATTTTCATTTCCCATTTTCATTTTGGTTTTTCATTGCCCATTTTCATTTTGGTTTTTCATTTTCACTTAAATTTTTCATTTTCATTCCTCACTTACCAAGCAATCACCTTCCGATCTCTATAAAATTTACCCGTTTCGATTTGTTCGGCTGTCGCTAACCAAACCGCCGTATCTGCACCTTCCGAAACATTGCGTGGAGCAGCGGATCCACCCATATCAGTGCGCACCCAGCCAGGACACATACTCACGACTGCAATGTCTTTAGGCGCAAGGGCAAAAGCTTGATGTCGGGTAAAAGCATTGACGAGGGTTTTGGAGCAACTATAAAAAGGCGACCAACCACTGATGCTGTCGGTCATACTAGCAAGTCCACTACTCAGATTGATGATGCGGCCGCCCGATGGCAGAATGGACGAAAAGGCAGCGACGGTAGTCAGCATGGAAAAAGCATTGGTTTGCATCGTTTGTTGCAAAACCTTGCTATCTGCCAGTAAAATACTTGCATCAGCCGCTAAGGAAATCGCAGCATTGTTGATGAGGACGTGTAACTGACCAAATTGCTTGTTCACTTGTTCGGCGGCGGCTCGAATCTGTGCCTCATCATTGACGTCCATTTGAATAAAGTGTACTGACAGCCCTTCCTTTGCTAAAGTTTCCTGTGCTGCTACTCCTCTTACTTTGTTTCTAGCAGTCAGCACGACTTGGTGTCCAAGTATAGCCAACTGGCGTACTATTTCGAGTCCAATCCCTTTGTTTGCGCCTGTGACTAAAATGTTTTTTTGCATTATTGTGTGTTTAAGAACGCGAATAAAGTAACCTTCAAAAACCAGACTTCACTTAATTCGCATCCTTTAATTATAGTGGGAAGCAAAATAGGAAAAAGTTTTCGTTTTCTAGTAAACCGTCGCAAATCGCGCGACTTGTGCTGGTAAACCGTCGCAAGTCGCGCGATTTGTGCCATTTTGACTGGAATTCTATTATTTTTACGTTTAGAAATAGGCGAGTACGAAGCTTTGAGTAATGCTTGGAATAAATCGACATGTTTATCCGAGTCGTAAAAGTAGTTGACACTTTAGTGCTCCAATTGCTAATTTTTATTTCATAAAAATTAGC
>JBCDKV010000270.1:0-6667 GCA_038746215.1 Bacteroidota bacterium
GATCTCAAGTGCTTTACTAAAATTTTTGGTAGTCCTATATTTGTAAGGCTGCATGTGCCATTGCTCTCTACGTACTTTGGGAGCTTTGTGTGCAGCATAGCCTTACATTTGCAGCACTACCAAATTTTTCTCAGGCATCACCAAAAACTTTGTACACCCCTAATTCCTAATGCGATGTTTTTCAAATGGTCTAGCGAGCTTGACTTTAGCCATTAGCAGTTGGCAGTTAGCTATTAGCCGATAGCGTTTAGATTACAGTGATTATATTTACCTACACTCAGTAAAAAGTACGAGTGTAAGTAAATTTATCGTGCTGACTTGTAAGCACTTACGATACAAGCTAATAGCTAAAGGCTAAAGTCGAGGTGAGGCATTGTTGTCATTTTTCGGAAAAATTTTGTCGGATGATGTTTTGCGTCGCTGCCTCAGCTTCACTAGGAGCAACTTTTGAACTACTTTGGCGTTTTCCTTAATGTTTTCAACCTTACAGTAACCTATCTTTGAAAAGAAATAATGTGCTTGTTTCCCTGTCCGAAAAGATTAGCTAGGCATACTTATTGCACAATTTACGGACACTGAATCGAATTATATTTTCATTTTCATCGAAGTTTTTGATTGTCATTGAAGCTTTTCATTTTCATTAAGACTTTTCATTTTCATTGAAGCTTTTCACAACACCACTTATCAATAAAATTAGAACACATGAAAAAGTTACTCCTAACGCTATTGAGCATTTTTTTCCTACAATTATTATTTGCCCAAAATGCCCGACTCGCACAGCAGTACTATCAAAGTGGGGAGTATGAAAAAGCAGCGGCGATCTACGAAAAGCTATATGCGCAAAACGAGCGCAACAACTATTATTTTGATCGCTATTTGAATTGCTTGGTAGCATTAGAAAACTTTGCTGATGCAGAAAAGGCGGTGAAAAAGCAAATGAAAAAAAATCCCAACGACCTTAAAATGTACGTTTCTTATGGCAATTTGCTAGAACTGCAATTGAAAGAAAAAGAAGCACAAGAGCAGTACAACAAAGCCATCAAAAAATTGCCAGCAGATAAGTTTTTCGTTACGCAATTGGCAAATGCTTTTCTTGGACTATCCAAATACGATCAAGCCATACAGGTGTACGAAAAGGGTGGAAAGCTGATCAATAATAAATACGCTTTTTCCTACAACCTCGCAGAATTGTACCGACGAAAAGGTGATACCGAACTGATGGTCGAAGAATACCTCAATAGCCTAGCCGCCAATCCAGCACGATTGCAAACCATCAAAACCCTCTTACAGCGTTATTTGCCCAAAAGCCAGTACGCAGTAGCTAAACAAAAGCTGTACGAGCGCATCCAAAGCCAAGCCAATGCGACTCAATATCCCGAGCTGCTCGCTTGGATATTTATTCAGGAAGAAGACTACAGTAAAGCCTTACGACAAGTACGCGCTTTGGATCGAAAACTGAATGAAAATGGTGGTCGCGTGTATCAACTCGCCGAAATCGCTTTCAATGCTAAAGACTACGACGCTGCCATTGACGCTTACGAATATATTATTGAGAAAAAAGGGCTGACCTCTAGTTTTTACTTGGATGCCAAAAGACAGTCGCTTCGTGCTAAGCGCAACCAATTAGTGGAAGGCTTTGACTATACCAAAGAAGATTTGCTGGGTTTGGAGCAAGAATACGAAACCTTCCTCAACGAATTTGGGCGAACCAAACGCACCGCAGGCATCTTGCTAGAGTTGGCGGAGTTGGAAGCTTTTTACCTCAATGATTTAGATAAATCTATCAGCTTACTTTCCGAAATGATTGCTTATCCTGGCATCAATCGTTTCACCTTGGCAAAAGCAAAAATTCGGCTAGCGGACTTTTATTTGATGCAAGGCGAAGTCTGGGAAGCTACGCTGCTGTATTCACAGGTCGATAAGGAATTTAAAGAAGATTTGATGGGACACGAGGCGCGCTATCGCAATGCCAAGCTGTCCTACTATGCCAAAGATTTTCAGTGGGCACAGGCGCAGTTCGATGTATTGAAAGCGTCTACTTCTCGCCTCATTGCCAACGACGCCATAGACATGTCGGTCTTCATCATGGACAATCTGGGACTAGACACAACCGCATTGCCAATGGAGCTTTACGCCGATGCTGAATTGCTAGTTTTTCAAAATCGTTTTGAAGAAGCATTTGATAAACTAGAAGACATTCAACTCAAATTTCCAGAACATGGACTGCAAGACGACATCCTATATCTGCAAGCACAGGTCTATTTGAAACAGAGCGACTACGCCGCCGCCGAGACCGCTTTTCAAAAAATTATCGACGAACATCCCGAAGAAATTCGAGCGGATAACTCCATGTACGAGCTAGCGCAACTCTATGAAAATCAACTCAATGATGTAGAAAAAGCCAAGCAACTATACGAAACGCTCTTCATTGATTTTTCTGGTAGTACTTTTGCCGTCGATGCTAGGAAACGCTATCGGATATTGCGAGGGGATGATATTCAGTAAGGGGATTTGATTTGTTCCTTATCTACTAGGCGTGTACGAATTTCTTGCAATGACTCAAACTCTTTTGGGTGAAATGCTAGTAGTAATAAGACTTTGTACACCCTTGTTTATCTATCAGCAAAATGAATTCAATCAATCAACATCCGAAACCCAAATTCATTTATAGAGAGGCGGCGACGACAGATGCTGCCCATATTGCCGCGATTCATGCACGAAACTGGCAGCTATATTACCGCGACATCATGCGTGAAGACTATTTAGCGGAAAAAGTTGCTAATGAACGTTTAGCAGCTTGGACGGAAAGGTTAAATCAGCCAAGTAATGGGCAGCAAATTACGCTGGCTACAACTTCAGACCATATCGTTGGGTTTGCTTGTACTTTCCTCAATTTTGATTCTCAATATGGCAGTTTAATCGACAACTTGCACGTGTTACCGAATTGGCAAGGACATGGTTTAGGTAAAAACTTGATGCAACAGGCTGCTGCTTGGGCAAAGGCGCAACAAGCAGTTCCTACAATCTATTTGTGGGTATACGCCAAAAACACGGCGGCTTATGAATTTTACAAGCACATAGGCGGCAAAAAGGTTTCAGAAAAAGTGCACACCAATCCTGATGGCAGTCGAGCCTTAGCCTATCGAATGTCTTGGACTTTGGAAGATTTGGTAAATTATTAAGAGAAAGCACATACTATAAACGGGATAAATCTGTGCGGATAGTTCAATTGTAAAATTGTTCAATTGTCGAATTGATAATGACGTGCTGGGTGCATCTCAAAATGTCGCATTCTATTTTTTATAATATGTTTTCTAACACTTTTTAAGCCAAATTTTGACAAGTTTATTTGTTCACTTGACACTTTTACGACTTAAATAAACATGTCCAAATTTTGATTGATTTGAGGATCAAATTGTCCGATTTTATGTATGGGTGTACGAAGTTTTTGGTGATGCCCAAGGAAAATTTTAGTAAAGCTCCTGAGATCGCGCAACAAGTATGCCCAAAGGGTTTTTATGGACGGAAACACAAATTTCAACTTCTTTTTCTCCAAAAAATAAGTTGAAATTTGTGTTTCCGTCCGAAGAGAATTACTGAGCATACTTGTTGCGTGAATTCTTTGCATTGACTCAAGCTGTTTTCAAGTCAAAAGTTAACAAGACTGAGACTTCGTACAGCCCTAGATTTTAAGTAAAAATGAGGTCGTTTTAAGTATTATATTTTTTCTATGCGCCATTTTGTGATGCGTCCTGACGTGCTGTATAACTGGCAGCGTCTGCTAATTGTAGGATGGGAATAATCAATTCAACATTTTTTCAGTTGGTCAATTCTACAAAGAAATCAAAATTGAAACGCACTTTTTTGTTCCACATGCAGTATAATTATAACCAGCAACTATGACAGCTAAAACAACACTACGACTCGGAGGACTTTTCTTGATGCTCGCCGTCATTCTAGGTGCATTCGCAGCGCACGGTTTGGAAAGCAAAATCACTGCCGATCAGATTGATACCTTTGAAACGGGCGTACGCTATCAATTCTACCATGCTTTTGCCCTCTTGGTTATTGGCATTCTACTTCGCTTGAACTATCCTACCGCTCTCCGCTGGGTCGTCTGGATGTTTGCGATTGGTATATTGCTATTCTCTGGCTCTATCTATTTACTTGCTTGTCGTGACTTTTTAGGGATTGCCGATTGGTGGTGGCTCGGTCCGATTACACCAGTTGGTGGAACGTTTTTTATTGTAGGATGGGGTATTTTTTTAGTAGTGGTAGGTAGGAAAATTTAAACTTTAGCTTCAAATCCAACTTAAATCAGAATAGTGCCACAACATCACTTCTGTCCGAAAGGATCACCCGAATTATGCGAATAATAGGTAAAATGCTCCATCTTGTGGCAGTACAGCTTCACTAAACTTTTGAACCTTAGTAAAGTGCTTGAGATCGCGCAACAAGTATGCCCAAAGGTTTTTTATGGACGGAAACACAAATTCCAACTTATTTTTTTGGAGAAAAATAAGTTGGAATTTGTGTTTCCGTCCGAAGAGAATTAGTAAGCATACTTGTTGCTCAATTTGCGGATATTAACCTGAACTATATCTGAGTCAAATGTCAAGCAAAATGATATTTGTACAGTCGTTATTCACATTAAAAGCACATTAATAAATTGAATCAGAAAAAGCAGTTGAGTAGATGGACTCAAATAATCGACACTTTGATTTTTTCAAAAAACTGATAATGAGTATTTTGCGCCTGTACTTCTGAACGCTCAAATGTATTCTCTTACCTATTTTAGCAGCTAGATTGAGATTATTTTTTTTAAAAAAAGTCCGCTTTTGTAACCTCTCACAGACCTTTGCACTCAAAGGGAGTAAATATTCAATCACTAAACTTTATTTACTATGCCTATTGGACCCTTTGTTGTCGCATCTCTATTCATCATCATTACTGGCACAACCACTTTCTATCTCGTCTACATCTTTTTCAAGACGCGACACGCAGAGCGCATGGCGAAAATTGAAAATGGAATCCCCTTGCAAGAAGACTTGCTGCCAGGTAAGTTTCCTTTTGGATTGCGCGCGGGTATTGTCACTACGGCAATTGGAATTGGTATTTTTGTCGCCAATCTACTGGATCATAAATTCTATGTAGATGATGAAGTAGCTTACATCGGTTGTATTTTAATATTTGGAGGCGTGAGTCTCATCGTCTCTTACCTCGTAGAGATGAATCGCATCAAAAAAGTAGCGGCGGATGCCTAGAGAAAGCGAATACATACAGCGCATCCTTTCAGGAGACGCAGATGCCTTTCGCTATTTTGTACGCGAATACCAGTCGTATGCTTATACGCTGGCTTTTCGCATTGTGCGTCGTCCCGAGGAAGCCGAAGAAGTCGTGCAGGACGCTTTCTTGAAAGCCTTCAGAGCGCTCGGGCATTTCAAGCAGCAATCCAAATTCTCGACTTGGTTCTATCCCATCGTGACTCGGCAAGCTTTGTCTCATGTCAGAAAACGAAAAATGCCACTTGTAGATATAGCCATGGCAGCGCAGCAAGCAGATGAGTCGGAAGATGCCGCTCGTTTGGTCAAGACGACCGAACGAAAAGTAATGATTGAACAAATACTAGATCAAATGAAGCCTAAAGAACGCTTGGTACTACAATTACACTATTTGGAAGAGCAAAGCATAGAAGAAATTGTTTCGATTAGTGGTTTCTCTAAATCTAACGTTAAAGTATTGCTACACCGAGGCAGAAAAAGTTTTGAACAACTATTACCAGCACCTTGGTATGAAGATTTGATGCTATGAAGGAAAATATCAAAAAATATCTCGAACTAACGGAGACACCGACGCCACCGATGCACTTAGAAAATGAGGTGATGGAAAAGATTCGGACTTATCAGGCAAAACGGGAGGAACGCTTGCAGTCCTTGCGCTGGGCGATTCTTTTGACAGCACTATCAGTAATATTATTTATCCTATTGTTGCTATATGGCGAACAAGTATTTAGTGTATTGAGCAAGGCACTATCCCTACCCGATATTTCTCAACAAATGTTGACCGCGATGACGGTAGGGAGCTTATTTTTTTTACTCGCTTTTGTCGATCCGATCTTGTCGCTTTATATGCGTAGGAAATACAGACGCAGTTAGAGCTTTGACAAGGGCTTAATTCTATTGCCCAAATACGCTTTAGTAATGTATACTGCGTATGGGATAAAAAAGTGCATTTCCGTTTTTGTTGATTTGTTGAATTTACTACTGGACAAAACACAAATTTGGAACACTAAACTAAGAAGAGCAGCTAGTGTAGCTATGGAAGCTGCTTCCCTTTTGTTCTGTAATCTAAAATATCCAGTAGTTGTGTTGTCTAATATGCTTAAGATCAACGCATTGCAGTCTAACAAATCAACAATTCAAACAGACAAACAAGTATATTCATTTGCATAAATTTATCCCGTTTACGGTATACTTGGTCCAAGTAATCAATGCTTCCCTTCAATAAAACCCCTCTTTTTTTCAATCAACCTCCTTTTCTAGTAAATTCCAAGCTTAATTGAACAAAATCCTTGCTTCATTGAATAGACTAGCTTTCGGCTACTCAACACGCCATTTTTGTGGTATAATTTTTAACTAATTCGTGACTATTCAACACGTTCTTTCAA
>JBCDKV010000271.1:0-6655 GCA_038746215.1 Bacteroidota bacterium
TTCAAGACTTAGTAAAGCGTTTGAGATCGCGCAACAAGTATGCTCAATTTGCGGATATTGACCTGAACCATATCTGAGTCAAATGTCAAGAAAAATGAGGTCTGTACAGTCGTTATTCGCATTATAAACAAATATCTTATGCTCTATTATCGTTTAGAAGAATTTACGCCTCCCAAAGAAAAAATCACTTCTTGGCAACTCAAGACTCGTGCAAGTCGATTTCAAGAAGCAAGAACACTTCCTGGCTTGGCGAAAGTACTTGGTATGGACTTGAATGCACTGAAAAATATGGTGCATAATCGCCAGTATCAGCAGTTCTATATTCCTAAGCCAAAAGGTGGTAAAAGGCGCATTGAAACACCGAGCAAGCCGCTCAAAAAAGTCCTATCGCGCTTGAATCAGTACCTGCAATCGGCTTATTATGATGTGAAGCCCGATTGTGCTTATGGTTGTATTTTGGCAACTGCTGACGAAGCCAAAAAGCGCAATATCTACACCAATGCGCTACGGCACATCAAAGGTAAATGGCTGCTCAGCATTGATTTAGAGGACTTTTTCAACAACATCTCCTACATCCAAATTCGTCATATTTTTCGCAATGCACCCTTCGAGTTCAACGAAAATAGCGTAAAACTTTTAGCAGAACTCACTACGAACGAAAACCGTCTGCCCATTGGTGCGCCCACTTCCCCCGTTTTAGCAAATCTGCTTTGTTTGCCGCTCGATCTGCAATTGGAGAAAATTGCAAAGAAGTACAAATTGGTCTATACGCGCTATCTCGATGATTTTTCCTTTTCTGCCGCCAAAAAGATCAAGAAGAAAATCATCAAAAAGATCGTGAAAGCCATTGGTAAATCGGGTTTTTTGCCCAATACTGAAAAGTCTTTTCAGTGTCCAATCACGAAAGATACCCATATCACAGGGCTGTCCCTTCATACGGGTAAACCCGATGTAAGTGAGGAATTTGTAGCCAGTCTAGAAAGCGACATTGCTACTTTCCACAAACTCACTTCCGTGGAAGTACGTATGCGCAATATTTTCCCCGCCAGCGTACTGCTTTCCTATCGCAATTCTATACTCGGTAAATTGAACTTTATGAAGTTTATACGAGGAGAAGGGGATACCGACTATTTACGACTGAAAGCAGACTTGCAAAGGCGTTTGAGTGTGGAGGGGTTGGATTGATCTAAAGCATTTTTTCTTCTTCTAAGTAACGTTTCACTTCTGCCGCTAGCCATTTTTTATCTTCAAAAAAGCGATCTTTTAGCTCCGCTTCAATCGCGATTAGACCGTCCTTATTTACCTGCTTATCTTTGCTGTAAAGCATTCCATTGACAATACTACGAATCTCGAAGAGTCTATTTTTGTAAGCTGTTGGTAATAGTAGTCCGTGTCCTTGTTGATAAAAGATTTCTTCTATGGCTACATTGAAAGCTGCTACTCGATCAGGAAAAAGGTATAAGGTGCTGTTTGCACCTTTTCCATAAAGCGCAAACATACCGACGGGCGTATCACGATGACCAAGATAAGAGATTAAACTCCATGCTCCTTTGTAGGCAGCGAGTTTGGCATCGTACTTCATACGCTGGAGTTCGTAGCGATTTTCCAAAGCTTTCTGATCCAGCCATTTTTTGTAAGCCCATTGATAGCCCTTCCAAGCGACGAATACGCCTACTAAAAGTCCAGCCGCCCGAAGAAATAGCCCGAATACATTGAGCCATTGATCTGTTGTCCATTCCATGTTTAAGATTTTTTCAAATGTCGAATCATTGAACGATATTCTGCTGTTGCTTGCTCAATCCAGTAAGCTGCAATGGGAGGCTGAATACTGATCGTCTGTTGTTTCCAGCTTGCCCAATCACTTTTGAGCTGTGTTTCTTTTTCCTCCAGTACACGCTGCTGTTCGGATGAGAGGCGTTCAAAGTTAATCGCTGCTTGGCGGAGTTGTTCTTGTCGTGTTGCTAAGACCTCTTGCTGCCTAGCAATATTTTCTAAATGCTGCTTTCTTTGATTTCGTAGTTTTTCTACCATTTGGCTTGGCATTTCTGCTGCTTTTGGAAAATCATTATGGCTAAAACTGCTACGAATCGCTTTTAGCATATCGGTATTTGCTACTTTCCCATAAGTATCTTCAAAGAAGGACAACTGTTTAGAGTGATTGATGTGGTTTTTGTGTTTCTTTTTTATCAGAGCTTTCTCATGCTTATTAAAGATTACTTCTTCAAAACGTAGAACGATTTCCATCAAATCTTTTCGTTTTTCGTCGTATATCTTTAGCTCTTCTCGCAGTATTTCCATACGGATATTGTCGCCATCAGGAAAGTAATCGAACAAATCTGCTAGGCGTTGGTCTTTGGCAAAACGTCGGAAAAGACCATATTGGCGTAAGTAAATTTCTGCGTAAATGCTTCGTCCGTGGACAGGTAGGGAAAGCAGTGGTTTTTTGTGCGCCACACTTTGCTGATCGAAACCGATGTGCTGTATATTTCCTAGATTTAGATCAAAGGCTTGTACAATATCGTCTTTGTTTTCTGCCCACTCTTTGATCATCATCCAAAGGATACGGTCGGTGTGCTTTCTGTAACGAATGATTTTTTCATTTTCGGCAATAATTTTGTAGAAGCGTGATTGGCGGCGATAGTTGTCCTGCTTTTGATCGCGTTCTTTTTGTTTATCGTCAGACAGCTTTTCATAGTCAGCTTTTGACATTCGTTCAGGAGCTTGCTTGCGGTAGTCTTTACGCATATCCATGAAGCTTTGAAAGCTATGCTGTTGATCTATCTTTACGTCGGATATACTTTCTTCCCCGATCTGATATATGCGGTCTTTTGTGTAGTATTCGGGACGCAGATCACCTAGATACAAACGCCATAATCGAACGATATTATCTTCAGTTTTAATGCGCTGGGTCGTTCCAGTCAAATCTTTGAACTCGAAAGGAAAGGGCGTAATTTGACCTTTGCTAATTTTACCAGCACCTGCTCCAAAATAAAGGATTTCTTTGATGTTTTCATTGAAAAAACCACGAGGCAACAGAACCGTTTGTTCTTTGTAGCGACGAACTTTATCTTTTATTTCTGCTGTTGTCAAACGACCCAGGTTTTTCAACGGAAGTGCGTGTTCGACCAAAGTTTTAATTCCTTCTCTATCTCCCTTTTTCTTTTTATCTACTCGCTCCAGTAGCTGCTCTAACCAAGTAGAACGTGCTTTTAGGTATTGCCTGTAAAAATCAATGATAGTCTCACAATGGTTCAGATTGACGTTGTATAGAAAAGGGTGGGCTATTTTGCGTGCTTTACTATCGACTAACTGTATCAATTGAAATTGCTCCTTGAGGGATGCTCTTTTGTAAGGATTGAAGAGTGCCAAGGTAGATTGTAGTGTTCGGTACTGCGTATTGGTTGGTTTCCCGTTATTGTTGGCTTCTTCACTTGTTGGCTTGAAATAGGTAATATCTCTTGCCAACCAAGTAGCGAGTTCTCCCACGCGTGGCAATCGAGCGGCTTGCAATTGCTCTGTGAGCAAACGATTAGCTAAGGTTGGTTCTTCTTTCAGGATTTTATCATAGCGGTCCAAAGCTTTCTGCCTTCTTTCGGTTGCTTTTATCTTCTTTTTTAGCGCATCTTTCACCTCAAATTTGAAAGCATCACTTTTGCGCTTCATCAAATAGTCTTTCAAATCATCCGTCAGATAGTGCCATTGAATGCCATAAGGATCGAGTACTTTTTTCTGGTACTGCTCCAACCTTCTGTTTAGGATTGATTCTCTTTGTTGGGGTGTCATTCGTTTTCCATCTAGCCATTTTTCTCGTTCTTTATCGGTCATATCTTCATCCAGTTTCAAGTCTTTATCTTTAGAGTGAAACTGCTTAATTTTTCCTTCCAAAAAGGCGTCGTAAAAGTGATGCAGCTTGGCTATATAAGCTCGAATATGATGTTCTGGAGATAAGAGCAGTGGTAAGTGAGTGCTTGGTGGACGGTTTTTATTGATATTGGTGCGAATACGAGTAATATCCTCGACGGCGGCTTGGTATTTTTGGTAGAGTAATTGGTAAATACATAGATTAGGCAATTCATAAGTACTCAAAATAGCATCTGGCTTTAAAGGATCATTAACGGATAAATATTGCCGATCTTCCTCCTTTGTGAAGCGTAGACCAATACGATTTCCTGTGATGTGATAGCGAGGGGCATACTGTTCAAATTCGGGAAAATCAAGCGTTTTTTTGCGATAAGTCCAAGACCATTCTTCCTGTTTTTCCTCTAGTTCCTTTCGCATTGGAAATTCACTTAGCTTAGCAAAAGTACGTACTGTCTGCTGAATGATGCGTTCCTGAGTGACGCCATTGTATAACTTTGTTCTTCGATCTTTTTCAAATTTTCCAAGATGAATATGAAAGCGTAAAGACTGAAAGGCGTTTATTTCTTCCAACCAGCGCAGCGCAAAATAAGGGAAACGATCATCACTGCGTTTCATGACGGTTCGCTTTCTGATAATCTGTTCTAAACCTTCATCAAAATCTTCGTTATCGTAAGTAACAAAGGTGTTTTGTTGATCTTCTTCCCAATTTCTAAATACTTCATCTGGCACGCGCATCAGCTCTCCCAGCATATCTAAGTGTAATGCACCACTTTGCATTTTGGGTTGTGGCAATTGAGCACAGAACGCTGTAAAGATTAGAATCTTCGCTTTGTTGATTTCATCATATTCTGTTACGTTTTTTACTTTGTAGTCCTCGAATAAATTAATGAAATACAATGCTTCGGAACGCTGTAAAAAAAGACAGGTGAAAAATATAAGTCCGTCCAAGGTAAAGAATTGATGCTCGCTATGTCCTTGAAAAGTCACTTTTTCGAAGGTTGTGGCGTTCACCGCTTTGTATTCGACAATCTTCTCTTTGCGTTCCTCACTTTGCTCCACCAATCGTTGTGCTTCTCTCCAAGTTGAATTGATGTGAATACGCTTCGATGGTTCTAGATTTTCAAAACTAGATTCGTCATAATAAAAATGAGCGTGATAGTTACGTTCTGTGTTCAATCTTTCTATCCAATTTTCCAAATGTGTACCTACATTTTCGGCAATAGACCCTGAGGTATTTTTTTCTGCTTCTATTTGTAGTATTTCTATCCATGGCAGATAGCGACTCAATAAAGCAAGAATACTTTTATGTCTGGCTTCATCTTCCTTAGTTAGCAGCAAGAAATAAATTGGAAGTGGAAGGCTTGGATTTTCTTCTTTTTCGAGTGCAGCTTTTAGCTTAAGCTTACTCGTGATCTCTTTAAAGATTAAGTCAACGTTGTGTAGTGCGAGATTTAGATAAGGCGCGAAGATACTTTTATGTGCCTTTGTAGGTGATGTCATTAGAGTAGATGTTTTCATTACAGATAGTTTAATGTGTTAAAATAACGCACCACCACGCCGTTTTTATTGCATTCGTGTATCGTTCTAATCGCCCATAGTACATCTAGCATAATTTCAGTATGCTCATTCTCGCTCTCCTCTTTACTCCTCCTTCAAACCCATCCCTTGCTTCCTACCAGCCTTCCGATCTTCCGATTTCTGCTCCTTCCCAACTTCTCCAAAGGACTTCCTGAACGTAAGACCGACGCCCGTTTGGGGGGCATTATCTTGGTTGAGGACATCAAAATTTTCGCGGCGGAAAACGCGGAGGCGGTAATTGCCTGCTTCCGTGAGTTTGTATTCTAGGACGAAATCGCCCGCGATAGAGGAGAAGTTCGCGCCTTCTACGAGCAAGGCATTTTCGCTGTTGACGTTCACATTGCCGCCGACTTGGACGGAAACGCGATCGTTGAACAATTGTTTGCTGACGCCTAGGTTGAGTTCGGTGATCGTGTTTTCAGAATATTCGGCTTGGTAGGCATCTATTCCGATGTTGACGTCCACACCTTTGATGTAGTTGTCGGCGAGGCGATTGAGTTGGTTGCTCAGTAGGGAACTGACGCTGGAGAGATAGACCGAAGTACCCGCATCGGCGATGCTGCCGCCACCACTTTGTTGGGAGATGAACGCATTGAGCAGCAGCAGGCTAAAGACTTGTTTGTTGAGTTCGTTGGGATTGTCGCGCAGACGAGCAAGTTCTTGTCGAGTGGTGCTGGTCACGCCGCCACTTTCTGGAATCTGTATATCAAAACTGATGATTGGCTCGTCCAAATCGCCTTGCATGTTCATCACTACATTCACGTCGGTTCGCTTTTTGGCGGCGAGGGCTTCTGGCCCATTTTCATCGGTGACGCGATTTCGAATCAGCTCGAAAGTGGGTGTGGAAGTGGTGTAAATCGCGCCGACGTCGAAACGGGTTGCGAGTGGGTCGCCCACAAAATCTAGGCGACTACCCGCGCGTAGGGTGAAGTTTTTCTTTAGTAGTCCTTGGTAGTTGAGGGCGTAGCTACCGTTGGTGATGCGATAGTTGCCCAGTATATCGAGATCGCCCGCTGGGGTCATATCCACCGTCATTTGTGCCGTGCCGCGACACACCAATTTATCGCCCGTCGCGGGGTCAATCACGATTTGGAGTTCGGCATCGGGGGTCACTTCTAGGTTCAGGGTCAGGTCAATGCCCGCCGCTTCGCTTTGGTAGGCTTGTTGCAGACTTCGGGTGCTGTCTTCGGCTAAATATTCGTTGGGATTAGCGAAA
>JBCDKV010000272.1:0-6632 GCA_038746215.1 Bacteroidota bacterium
AAAACACAATCAATATGCTAGATACCGTGGCTGCTATCCCAAAAATCCACTCCAATGCCGAAGACTTTATGCCAATCAATGGTACGGATTACGTGGAGCTATACGTTGGCAACGCGAAACAGGCTGCTCATTTTTACAAAGCTGCCTTTGGTTTTCAGTCGCTTGCTTATGCTGGTTTGGAGACAGGACTGACCGATAGGGAAAGTTACGTGCTGATGCAGGATAAAATTCGTTTGGTGCTGACTTCTCCACTAAAAAGTGGTACTGCAATTGGTAAACATATAGACGATCATGGCGATGGGATAAAAGTCATTGCGCTTTGGGTCGATGATGCTACTTACGCCTATCATACCGCTGTACAGAGAGGCGCAAAATCCT
Source organism: Bacteroidota bacterium (assembly GCA_038746215.1). GTDB lineage: Bacteria > Bacteroidota > Bacteroidia > Chitinophagales > Saprospiraceae > JAAUTG01. Next base: position 379 of record JBCDKV010000272.1, read on the forward strand.
ATTTAGCACCAATCACCACAACAGACGAAAACGGTAAAGTTGTGCGGTCTGGTATTCACACCTACGGCGAGACCGTACATATATTCGTGGAAAGAAAAGACTACCAAGGTGTATTCTTGCCTGGCTTTAAAAAGTGGGAAACACCTCATTACAATCCGCCCGCTGTCGGTTTGAAATACGTCGATCACATGGTAGGTAATGTGGCTTTAGGACGTATGAATCATTGGGTGGCGTTTTATGAGCAAGTGATGGGATTTGTCAATATCCTGAGTTTTGATGATAAGGATATTTCCACGGAATATACCGCTCTGATGAGTAAAGTGATGAGTAATGGTAATGGTCGGATTAAATTTCCAATTAACGAACCTGCGGCTGGTCTGAAAAAATCCCAAATTGATGAGTACTTGGATTTTTACGAAGGAGAAGGCGTACAACATTTAGCCGTAGCAACGGACGATATTATCCAAACCGTACGTGATTTGCGCAGTAGAGGCATTGAATTTCTGCGCGTACCAGATACTTATTATGATGTACTGCTAGATCGAGTAGGCGAAATAGAAGAAGACATTGCACCTTTGCGCGAACTCGGCATTCTAGTAGATCGAGATGAAGAAGGTTATTTGTTACAAATATTCACGAAACCCGTCGAGCCACGTCCTACTATGTTTTTTGAAATCATTCAAAGAAAAGGTGCGAATTCTTTTGGCAAAGGTAATTTTAAAGCCCTGTTTGAAGCCATCGAGCGAGAGCAAGCACTAAGGGGTACTTTGTGACTCGCATTCAAATTAAAAATTGGAATTACGCTCTGCTTAATCATAAGCAGGCAGGACACAACATTGCACAAGTGATTCGTAATCAGGACGATCTGAGGCAATTTTGTGGATAAAACTATTCTGGATTTTACCTTTCGAGATAACAAAGACACCTGGCATTTGGAAGCCGTCACCCAGTTGCGTCCCAATTAAATGACCATCCAATACACCCGCCTGAAACCCACGTACCCAACTTTTCAGTCCGAATAATTGTGTGAAATTTCCCTTGGTTAAGCCAAAGGCAGCATAATACTGACAAGTCGGGTCACTCACGTGATCTATACCCGCCAATTCGTAGCGATTGAAATATCTTTCTGCTAATTTATGCTCCGACATATGAACGAAAATGATCTTTATGCCATTCTTTTCAATGGAAGCTCGACGTTTAGCAATATCCGCTAGTGCTTCTCGGCAGAAGGTGCAACCAAAATGACGCAAAAAGACCAAGAGGACGGGCTGATAACTAGAAAGATGCCCCACAGTTTCCTTATTTTGAGTCTGCATATTGCTAATTATGTCTTGCAATGCCGATATGGATAAAGATTTAGCTGCATTCATCGTTTATACGTTTTGTACCACTTAGAGCTTATTTGGAGTTCAGTAATTGGTCAGTCTGCAAATGGTTATTTTTCGACTCAAAGACCAAAATCCAAACAAGTGCTTAGAAAATCACTAGATGCTAAAATAAAACTATTGGTATTTTGTTCAGATGGCTGCGCAGAAATAAAGTATATTAAGCATGAATAACATACAAGTCATATACGAAGACAATCATTTGGTTGCTATCAATAAACCTTCTGGTTGGCTGGTACAAGGTGATGAAACAGGTGATGAAACGGCTGGTGATTGGGTGAAGCGATACATCAAAGTTCGATACAACAAAGCAGGTGCAGTCTTTTTGGGAACAATCCATCGCTTAGATCGTCCTGTAAGTGGTGTCACGCTTTTCGCACGTACTAGCAAGGCTTTGGAACGTATGAACAAGCAATTTCAGTTGCGGCAAGTAGAAAAAACTTACTGGGCAGTCGTCAATGAGCGTCCCGCAAAATTTGAGGAAAAACTAGTGCATTATTTGACGAAAGATAAGGCAAACAACATCGCCAAAGCTTACACACGCCCGAGGGACAAATCCAAGAAAGCGGTACTAAATTACCAGTTGATCGGAGAAGTAGGTGAACATCATTTACTAGCCGTAAAACCACTGACGGGTAGACCTCATCAGATTAGGGTGCAGTTGGCAAAAGTTGGTATGCCCATTCGAGGGGATCGCAAATATGGTTCTAAAATGTACAATCAAGATCGCTCCATTCATCTTCATGCGCGAACATTAGCATTTATGCATCCCGTGAAAAAGGAAAAAGTGACAATTACTGCACTACCACCCGACGAGCAAATTTGGCGTTTGTTTGATGGTATTGCTTAGTGTTTAATTTCGTTTCTTCGTACAACCCTAAGTAACGGACAAATAATAAGTTCCACATTTTGACCGAGCAGATTTTGTTTTGATACAAGTCAGCAAAAGGGATGTAAGGGTTCCCTTTTCTGAGTCAAACGTAGGAATCCTCTTGGCTGGCGAGGCTTTTCAACATTCTCGCAGTGTTGCTTGCAGAAAAGATTAAGTATCTTTTCAACGAAGAGAACCGCTAGCGGTCGGGATGCGCGAGACGAAAGATGCCGTCATAAATCGGGAAGTTATTATTTGACCGTTACTAAGAGCATGTTTGGAGCATTATCTTCCTGTAAACCAATATTTTCCGAACCTGACTTTGAAAATAATCACTCGTTTATACCAATAAAGTTGCCATTATTTTCTTCGCCAGAACCGTAAACTACTGATTTACAGTTCAATCCTACTCAAAACAAGCTCTGAATAAACATTAACCACAACAAACACTTTCACTTATTTGCGCAAATGTCTACAATTTTACTATATTTGACTCTGACCGAACACGCTGTCTAGTTAACACCTTATATTTTAAAAGTAAAAAATTGTAAATCAGCACCTTGTATCCGATTCATATTCGTGGACATAGCTGCTGATTTCCATCCAATCCATCCAAAATAATGAATTTACTAGAGGTAATCAAACAATTATTTGCTGCCCTATTTGGGTCTTCTAAACCCACTGATTCTGGCAATAATGATAATGACAAAGGAAAAGAAGAGGAGCAATTGAGAGAAGTAGATCTTTGGAGTGATTCTGCTGATCTACCGCGAGATACAGTTATTGTCACGGATACAGAACTTCCTTTCGAGATAGAGCCAGGAACGGTCATAGATGATCCAGTGGTCAAAAATGATGACGAGGAGTCCGATACTACTGATACAAATGATGAAAATACCGACAACGATTCAACGCCAGTCGTAGTAGAAACTCCCAAGCGATATATGTGGTGTCTGGATAATGGTCACGCCGAAGAAACGCCAGGGAAACGCTCTGCGCCCTTCGATTTCAATGGCATCAATATCCAGTTCTTTGAATATGAATTCAATCGAGACATTGTAGGCAGAATTATAGCTGCGTTAAAAGAAAAAGATATTGAATTTTTCAATGTCGTACCAGAGGAAGAAGAAGATGTTCGGCTGTCCGAGCGTGTGAGAAGAGCCAACAGTTTGCCGAGTAACTTACCCAAATTATACGTTTCTGTACACGCCAATGCAGGACCACCGCGCCCTGGTTCAGATTGGGTTGTGCCTAGCATTAGTGGGGTCGAGACTTGGCACTATCACGGTAGTAAGAATGGTACAAAAATGGCTCAAATCTTCCAAAAGGAAATTATTAATGCGACAGGCTGGAAAAACAGAGGATTGAAGACGACCCGCGAAAAAGGCTTGTATGTGCTAAGACATACTTCTATGCCCGCAGTTCTAACTGAGAATGGATTTTTCAACAACCGAGAAGAAGTCAAAAAACTAATGCAAGATGATGTGCGTCAAGCAATTGCAGATGCGCATATCGCAGCTATTCTTGAGATCGAAAAGAATGGCTTGAGCTAAGATTTTTATAATAAAACTACATACAAATGGGAAACTTACTCTATTGGATTTTACTTGGCTTGGCGGCAGGTGCTTTAGCTAAATTCATTATGCCAGGCAAAGACCCAGGTGGCTGGATTATTACGATCTTACTGGGAATCGGTGGCTCTATAGTTGGCGGATTCGTAGGTGGTCTGATCGGCATATCCTCTAGTAACATGATCGGCAGTTTGTTGATTGCTACGGGAGGAGCAGTACTGATCTTAGTGCTTTATCGCTATTTGCAGAAGGGAAAATCTTAGAGCTTTGGTTTTAGAGCATCATCTAAGAAGTGGTAGCATAAACTACAGCTTCTTAGATGAGGCTCTGGAACGAACATACGATTCGACAAAATTCAATCCCTAAATCGGACTAAAAGTCATCCAAATCGCCAAACATATCTTCATCGTCTAGCATCCCCGCTAGTAAGTCTTTAAACGTAAATTTAGAATCCACTAAGTCTTTGCTGACTACATTGAATTCTGCTAATCCATGCAGTACTAATTCCATGTAGGTGTACAATTCATCGCCACTAACGTCCAAAGTTGATTCCACTAATTTTCGCAGTCCTGCCACACCATCCAGTGCTTTTTTATAGGTTTTATTACTGGAATCGTTGAGTAATTCCACTTCATTATTACCCGTGAACCAAGCTCTGATCGTACCGTAAGGGTCGCGTTCTCTGCCTTTTTTTAGTTTTTCTGGATCTGGGAAATGGTTGAGGAACATCTTTTTGATGGCTTTGCCAGTCAGATTGACAGCCACGGCATAAGGACCTTCTTGCTCCCCTTCGTATACTAACTCTACTTTACCCGTTATAGCTGGAATGACACCCCAAAAATCAGTGATTCTCGCTGTGGTTTTTTGCTCACCGTTCAGCAGCATGCGTCTTTCTGCGGTACTCATTAAGTTTTCAAAAGCAGAAATACTCAAACGAGCCGAAACCCCACTCTTTTCGTCAATGAACTCACTCACCCGTGCTTCAAAAGCCAACATTTCCAGTAAAATCTGAATGACATCTGGCACATTTACAGTCGCTTCTTGTGGCTCGGCGATCTTTGCTTCTTGCAGCGTAATTTTTCTTGCAATTTCAATACTTCTAGGGTAGTGCGTCAAAATCTGACTTTCAATTCGATCTTTTAATGGGGTGATGATACTACCGCGATTGGTGTAATCCTCTGGATTTGCGGTGAATACAAACTGGATATCGAGTGGCAGACGCAGTTTGAATCCACGAATTTGAATGTCTCCTTCTTGTAAAATATTGAACAGAGAAACTTGGATTCTGGCCTGTAAATCTGGCAACTCATTAATCACAAAAATAGAGCGATGCGCCCTCGGAATCAGACCAAAGTGAATGACTCGTTCGTCGGAATAAGACAGCTTCATGGTAGCCGCTTTAATCGGATCAACATCTCCAATCAAATCCGCTACGCTTACGTCGGGCGTTGCCAATTTTTCGACATAACGTTCGCTTCTATGCACCCACTCGATGGGCGTATCGTCTCCTTTTTCATGAATAAGATCGACGGCGTAACGCGAAAGTGGCTGCAAGGGATCATCATTCAATTCACTACCCGCTACAATGGGCATATATTCGTCTAATAGGTTGACTAAGAGGCGTGCAATACGGGTTTTAGCTTGTCCTCGTAAACCTAAAAAAAGCATATTGTGGCGAGACAACAAAGCACGTTCCACATCGGGTAGAACCGTGTCTTCAAAACCCAGTACTCCTTCAAAAATGGTAGCTTTGTCTTTAATTTTCCGGATGAGATTGGCTCGAAGTTCATCTTTGATAGATCGAGGTCGGTAGTCTGTGGCTTTCAGTTCGCCGAGTGTACGTATGTTCGTATTCATGTATTGTATTTATCTTAGAGCATGTTTGGATTTTTCCTGCCTAATAACCAACATTTTACGAACCTGACTGCATGAAAAATGAGTTCAGTATCCAGATATGCAACTAATTTTCCACCTTGTCAGAACCGCAAACTACTGATTATCAGGTTGTAAAAATTCCAAATAAGCTCTTACGTAATGGGTTGATCCGTTTTGCTGATCTTTTAACAGTAAAGTAAACGAATAGTTGTTCCAACAAAACAAGCTTAACAGTGTTTGGAGAAGCATGGAAAAAATCACGGCAATCAACGATTTGACAAGGCATTGTTGGAATTTACTTTTTCGAGGAGCGGTACAGGCTAGGCATGCTTATCACACGCCCGTTTTAGCGACTACCGATGGACAATTTCCGCACGCCCGCACAGTTGTTTTGCGTGAAACAGATGTTCGAGCTCGGACATTAGTGATTTACACCGATAGTCGTACCCAAAAAGTAAAAGATATTCAGCAGATTTCGCAGGTGAGTCTTGTTTTCTGGGATAAAGGCAAAAGCACACAAATTAGAGCTAGTGGAAAGGCTACACTGCATCA
>JBCDKV010000273.1:0-6610 GCA_038746215.1 Bacteroidota bacterium
GGGAGTTTGAGGGAGAAAGTCTTTTCGCCTTTGAAAAAAGACTTTCTGCGAATCTTGGAAATGAAAGCTTCTATTTTCTATTTGTATCCACTTTTGAGAACGAGTGAAATAAACTTATCTATCAATCCACTCGAAAACGAAACGGCATCATCGCCTGCACGCCCTGCTGATGTTGCAAATTTTTAAACACTTGGTAGTGGGCGTACCATTCGCCCAACTCTGCTTGTATGGCTTTTTCTCTAGCTTGCTTTGTATCAAAAATATCCTCTAGGATTTGTTCGCTTGGCGATTTCATACGCGGATAGCTTTTGATTCGATAGGTGTCCAAATCAGCTTTTTCGGCGGTGTAGTCAATGGCAGCTTGCAAGTCACCAATTTCATCAACCAAGCCGTTTGATTTGGCGCGCGCTGCCGTCCAAATACGTCCTTGTGCAATTTTGTCCACTTCTGCGATACTCATGTCTCTAGCATCTGCCACGCGTTGCAAAAACAATCGATAAGTACGCTCGGTATCTGCTTGCATCCAGCGTTTTTGGATAGGATTCAAATCTTTATTCAACTGAAAGCCCGTCGCAAAAGGTCCAGTTTGGATAGTATCTACGGTGATGCCCAGCTTGTCTTCCATAGTCGTTTCTACGCTAGGAATCAAACGATAAACCCCAATGGATCCCGTCAGGGTGTTCTCTTCGGCAAAGATGTGTTCGCCAGCGGCTGCCATGTAGTAGCCACCCGAAGCGGCGTATTCGCCCATAGAAATGACGACGGGTTTTCCAGCTTCTCGGAGCAGCATGAAACTACGCCAAATGTTTTCTGAAGCCATCGCGCTGCCACCAGGTGAATTGATGCGCAACACCACCGCTTTCACATCATCGTCCTTGCGCAGCTTATTGGCAACTTCCATATACTGTTTGTCGGTGATGATCCCGCTTTGGGCATCGCCATCTAAAATTGTTCCTTCTGCATAGACTACCGCCAGTATGTTATCTCCCTCTTTTTTGGGCAATTCGATAGCCGCTCGGTAATCATCCAAAGTGATCGTTCTTATTTTCTTGTCTTTTTTCAACTCTAATTCTGTACGAATCGCGTCCATGACCTGATCTTCGTACGCGATAGAATCAATGAGTCCTGAACTCAAGGCGGTTTCTGCTGCGCCACCAAGGTAGCTGTCTGCGATGTCCCTCAATTTATTGCTTGGAATATTTCTGGACGCACTCAGGTCTTCTAGGTAATTGTCGTACATATCGTTGACGTACTCCGTAAGCTGTAACCTGTTTTCTTCACTGAGTTCGGTCAGGCGATAAGGCTCGGTTGCGCCTTTGAACTTTCCAGCGTAGAAAATTTGCATATCTATTCCTGCTCTGTCCAGCATATTTTTGTAGAAGGATAGTACACCGCCAAAGCCTCGAAAATCTACGCTGCCCATCGGATTCAAGTAGACTTTATCCGAAACGGATGCGAGTAGATAAGCCGATTGGGAATAGAATTTAGAGTGCGAGAAGATAAATTTCCCTTCTGCCTTAAAATTATCTAATGCTTCCCTCAGTATGTCCACCTTCACTAAGCCACCACCCACGGCACTGGTTTTTAGGTAGATTCCTTTTATGTTGTCGTCCTTAGCGGCATATTCAATGGTTTTAGCGATTTCGTGTACACCGATGACTTTCTCGGTTTGGAAATCTTCTAAGCTGAATTGCACATTGTTGGTATGCTCTGGAATCATTTGATCAAAATTGAGTTCCAGCACGGAATTACTCCGCACGCTTTTGCCCTTGTTAATGCTAGCGACAGAGGCAGTTACAAAAAAAAGTGCAATGCCGCCAAATACAAAAAAGGCAAGAATCGTCCCCAAGGTAGCGGCTAATAAAAACTTAAAAAATTGCTTCATGTTAATTGATTTGAGTAACTGATGTTACTTAGCTTTTAGCCAATTTTGAGCTATAGCTATGACTCCTTCGTTATTTTTTAAAATACAATCGACTCAGATTTGTTCTGTTTGAGCGAATTGCTGAAAGCGATTTGCGTCGCCGAATGGCATAATGGTAACACTAAAAGTAGAGACAAAGATGGCAGAAGTATAGATAATTGGATGAAATTACAGTTCTCTAGGATAAAATGACATTTTGAGTAGGTGGATTTAAATAAGCGTCAAAATTTGAGCGACCTATTTTTGACAAGTTCATCTATTCGCTTGATATTCTTTATTACTAATTTTTATGAGATAAAAATTAGGGCTGTGCGAAGTTTTAGCTTTGTTAACAGCAAACAGCCTGAGTCAATGCAAGAAAATTGAGCAACAAGTATGCTCAGTAAGTTCCTTCGGACGGAAACACAAAATTTTCCTAATTTTTTCCTAGAAAAAATAGGAAAATTTTGTGTTTCCGTCCATAAAAAACCTCTAGGCATACTTGTTGCGCGATCTCAAGGGATTGACCAAGGCTTATTTTGAGTATTGCTAAAAACTTCGTACACGCCTATATTGTGCGACTTTCTGAAATTGACTCAGGCTATTGCTGTCAAGAAAAATGAGACTTTGTACATATTTTATTGCCTCTTAAGTATAATGTCTACTGGATGATATGAACTTACCCTAAGTTTCACTAACAAACATCACGAATACAATGAGTACTAAAATTTGGAAAAAAGATTTCACGATAGCCGCCGTCAACGATATTAACGGTGCTTGCATGCCTGGACACGTAGGCATCGAAGTCACCGAAATAGGAGACGACTACATGACCGCAAAAATGCCCGTCGATCATCGGACGCGTCAGCCGATGGGTTTGCTGCACGGCGGCGCATCTGTCGTCCTAGCGGAGACACTGGGTAGCATCGCTGGATTATTGTGCATAGCCGCCGCGGACAAAACCGTAGTCGGTGTAGAGATCAATGCGAATCATCTGCGGGCGGCTCGCGATGGTTTCGTGTTCGGAACAGCAAGACCCATTCGCATCGGACGAAACTTGCAGGTTTGGAATATAGAAATTAAAGATGAGCAAGAGCGATTGACTTGTGTTAGTCGTATTACTTTGGCAGTTGTTGATATCAGATAAATAAGCAATGCGAAAAGACTACTACCCCAAAAACGCTCGACTCACCCCAATGTCTTTCAGTGGATCGGGGGATGAGTCTTGCTCTACTATGCAGTATTTGACGCCTGTAGCAGGTGCTAATTCGAGTACCTGCTTCAAATCCACCACGCCCTGTCCCAATGCCTGAAAAGCATCTTTGGGTACTTTGGACTCGTCATAAATCACGGGCGTACCTTCCAATTTATCTTTTAGGTGTAGCAATTGAATGCGGTTTTTCAGCCTTTTCATCAATGGGACGGGTGCTACGCCTGCGATACTAGACCAAAAGACATCTAGCTCAAATTTGACCATCGCTGGGTTGAGTCGCTCGATGAGTATTTCGTAGCCGTTGCGGTCTTCCATCGGCAAAAATTCGAAGGCATGGTTGTGGTAAGCCAATTGAATATCCGCCGATTGGCAGAGTTCTCCTGCTTGGTTCAACGTATCGCTGATGCGGCGATAATCGTCTAAATTGCTTCTTTCTGCGGGCAGCATATAGCCAAATACCAGCTCCGTCAAACCTTCTTTCTGGGCGTCTTCTACTATCTGCTCGAATCCATAAGCAGGTGGGCTTTCTTCCCTCAAATCCCAGCGTTCCGTCAATAAAGTCCAATTGATGAAGGAGCTTTTCACTGCCAATCCAGCATCTTTCAGCAAGGGCAGCAAAGTCTTCAATTGCTCAGTATCCATCAGTTCGACCTGATAGTAGCCCGCTTCCTTGACTGCTTTCAGAGTGGCAGCAGGATTTTGCGCTAATTGATTGCGTACCGTCCAAAGCTGTAAGCCAATCTCCGTGACGTATTGTTGTTGTTCGTTCATACAAGCGGGAATGGATAAACTCAAAGCTAAGCCTGCGCTCAGTTGCGTTGTGTTTTTGATGAAAGTTCTTCGTTTCATTGTTTCTGTATTTAGTATTCAGTCGCTTGATCTTCTAGCAAAGATAAGGATTTTTCTGTTTTGTGGATTAAGCTTGGGTGCGTCTCAAAATGTTGTTTTGTTGATTAAAGGGCGAATTTTCGTTTGTAGTTCATGCAGTCGCATCCGAAAATCTACAAAGGAGGATTTTCGGATGCTCCAAGAGTTTGTTAAGGGCAAGAAGCGTTAAAACGTTAACGCTTCTTGCCCTTAAAATCCCTCTAGCAGAAAGTTTTTTACCTTTGAAAAAAACTTTCTGCGACATTTTGAGATGCGCCCTTACGCTTATCTTTACTTGAAACCTAATCAAAAACCTGTATCTTAGCGATAAATTACACTAATTAATGAGTCACAGTGGAAAAAGGGCAACTACCTTAGAAGAAGTCGATCAAGCGGTGCAATTCAATGAACCGATTGCACCCGATCACGCTTTTTTCACAAAATTTAGTGATTTGAGAGGTGGATTTGAAGAAAAATTGATCTACAAAAATCTAAATGTCAGTACAAAAGGCGGTAAATTTACCTTCAATCCAAGTATCAATTCCAATAACAAATCGCTGCTCTTCCTCGGTGGTATGCGAGGCACGGGTAAAACCTCCAAACTTGCTCGCTATGCCCAAAATCTCAATCATGCGGACTGCTTTTTCGTGATCACTTGCAATGTGGATGAAGAACTCGACATGAACGACGTGGAGTATATGGACATCCTTATCTTCCAATTGGAAAAAATGACTGCTCGGCTGCAAAAGGAAGGTATATCGGTGGATAAAGGCATGATCGGTAAGATGGAAAAGTGGTTTCAAGAGCGGACGAGGGAAGTGGTGAAAAGTCTGCAAATGGAAACGGGTATCGAAGCAGGTATCAAAATGGACAAAACGGGCTTGCTATCAAACCTATTAGGCATTTTTGGAAACTGGAAAGTGGGTATGAAAGGCAGTCGCGATTTGTCGAATACCATCCGAACAACCCTCAAAAATCGCTTTCCTACTTTTGCCCGAATCTTCAATCAGTATTTAGAAGAAGTCAATTTTGCGATCCGAACGAGAGGCGTAGCGCAAGAAGTCTGCTTCATCATCGATGGCTTGGAAAAAACGATGAGTACGGCGACCCGTCGGAAAATCATCATTGAAGAGTCCAATCGTTTGCAGCAAATTGCCGCCTATACCATCTTCACTTTACCCATCGAATTGATGAAAGAACGCCAACTGCTCAATCAATTCAGTAATGTAGAAGCCTTTCCTTTCGTCAAATTACTACAAGCCAATAACACTACTATTTCCGCCGCTTGGGAGCGCTACCTTAGCTTCATCGAAAGGCGCATTGCACCCGAATTATTTGAGCATAAAGAAGTAGCATTGAAAGCGATCTATTACAGTGGTGGTTCACCCAGAGAACTTTTGCGCATACTCGAATTAGCAGCTTTCTTTTCCGACGAGGAAGCAGGGAAAATCACCCACTTTGCCATGGATAAAGCCCTACAACGACTCGCTAATCAGACCGCCCAATACCTGACCGAACCCATGCTCGAAAAACTACAACAAATCAAAGTTTGCAACGAAACCAATGCGCCTTTACCCGCTTTCGATGAGGTGATACAGGAAATGCTAGAAAAAGTCCTCATCATGGAATACAACGACGGTAACTACAAGCGCGCCAATCCTATTTTAGAACTTTCAAATCTCTATCAACAACGTGTCGGACGAGTCGAATACCTTACAGGAAGAATTTAAGTTACTGCTGCGCGCCGTGCGTTCGGAGCGTCCTAGAATGGTGTTGGTACAATACAACCACTATGATTTGGTGCGCCGAACGGTTCAGGAACTTGCTAGCACCTACCCCGACCGCCCAATGCACCGCTTTAATTTCTCAGCAACAGTACCCGACTATCTGAGCAAAACCATCCTTGACTGCGAAAAGGGTTTCATACTTTTAGAACACTTCGAGCAGCTTTTTCTACCTGCCCACCAATCCCAATTGCGCACCTTCAATCAACGTCGGGATGCCTTCTTTAAACAGCCGCTGATCCTCATCCTTTTCTTGCCTTGGGGACTGGAATCGCTCAAGACGTTTCAAAACCAATTGCCTGATGTTTATTCTATCGTTAATCCGATTATTCAGCTTAGGCAGACCGTAGAAAAACAGACTACAACCTTTGCTGCCACACAGATGGTGGATAATTTGGACGGCATTTATAAAAATGTTGCAGAAGCAGAAAAAGACATCAATCGCTTGTTAGATCGTCTTAATAATTTAGCGGATATGCCTAAAAATACCGCTTTGAAGATAAGCTTACAGAATGACTTGGCACTAGCATATAAATTTGTTGGAAAATATGAAACAGCCGCTGCTTTATTCCAAACCATTCTGCAATTTCATATCAATAATTACGGGGAGCAACATCGTAGAACGATGGTTAGCCGATTGAATTTAGCCAATGTATATAAAAACCTAGGACGTTCTAAAGAAGCTACTGATTTACTCCAAGCAGCTTTACAGTCTATATTAGCGAATGATGTCAAACAGCAGCTAGATTCAGCTACCAATCAATCTGATATAGCGATGTTGTACCACTATTTAGGACGCTACGAAGAAGCGGCTGAGTGGCTGCAAGCAGCCCTCCAAACAAC
>JBCDKV010000274.1:0-6609 GCA_038746215.1 Bacteroidota bacterium
AATTTTATGATTACATATGGCTTGTCCAAGAATGTAAATCTATTTCTTGTGCGTTACTAAGCATACTTGTTAAGCGATTTTTTTGAACTATATCGGAGTCAAATGTAAAGAAAAGTGATACCCGCACAGTAGCTATTCGCATCAACAACGAAAACATGCCTATACTAGAAAAAACAACGAATTTTATCAATCAACTCAATGAGCGAGTCGGTAGAGGCGTGGCTTGGCTGACGACGATCTTGGTGATCGTCATATTTATTGACGTCATTTTCAGGTATTCTTTTGAAGAGACGGCGACTTGGGTCATCGATTTGGAGTGGCATTTATTTGCGATCATTTTTTTATTAGGTGGAGGCTATGCCTATCGACACGATAAACACGTTCGAGTAGATTTATTTTACGCCAAATTTTCTAAACGCGATCAAGCACTAGTCAATTTGCTGGGTGCTTTGTTGCTATTAGTGCCGTGGTGTCTTGCCGTTATTTGGTTTTCGGGGGAATACGCACAGCTTGCTTTTCAAATCAGGGAGGGTTCGCCTGATCCTGGTGGATTGCCTGCTCGCTACCTGATTAAGTCCGTGGTGGTGGTTGGTTTTTTTCTATTACTATTGCAAGCACTTAGCGTCATCTTGAACGCATGGAAAATATTAAGGGAGACGGAAGATGGTTAAGACCGCAGAATTTATAAATCCACCTACTTATAATCCCCCAATTCATTTTTATTCATTGCTATGGAAATACTAGCATTACTACTTTTTCTCAGTATTTTTTTGCTGATCCTCTACGGGTTTCCAGTAGCCTTCACACTGGGTGGTATTTCCATCTTGTACGCTGTTTGTTTTCTTGAACCTGCGGCTTTTTCTGCCTTGCCGCCTCGTATTATGGGCGTGATGAGTAATTATGTACTGCTTGCCGTGCCATTATTCGTCTACATGGGGATCATGCTCGAAAAATCGGGACTGGCAGAAAGCTTGCTGGAAACGATGGCGATGCTGTTTGGGAAAATGAGGGGCGGACTAGCGGTTTCGGTGGTGATTGTGGGTGCGCTTTTGGCAGCTTCTACGGGCATAGTTGGCGCGACCGTCATCACGATGGGTTTGATTAGTTTGCCTACGATGCTGAAAAGAGGATATCAACCCGAATTGGCGACGGGAACTATTGCTTCTTCTGGTACTTTAGGTCAAATCATACCGCCTTCAGTGGTTTTAGTCTTACTGGGTAGCGTGTTGAGTGTTTCGGTAGGTGATCTATTTGCGGCTGCCTTATTGCCTGGCGTGCTCTTGGTTTTGGTCTATATTGCTTACATCATTATCATTGCTCGCCTGTATCCTGAGCGTGCGCCCGTCATTCCACAAGCGGAAATAGATGCTTTTCGACAAGACAATTTTATTTGGAAAGTGATAAAAGTTTTTCTGTTGCCGCTACTACTCATCGTAGCAGTTTTGGGTTCTATTTTTGCAGGTATTGCTTCTCCAACGGAAGCGGCAGCGGTGGGCGCAGTCGGTGCAACTTTGCTGACTATATTGCAGGGAAGATTCAATCTCGACATTCTAAAATCCGTCATGCGCGAAACAACGCACCTGACCAGTATGGTATTTTGGATATTATTGGGCGCGACCACTTTTTCGTTTGTTTTCAGGGAGTTAGGAGGCGATCGTTATCTGATTGAACTCATTGAAAATGCTGATCTATCGGCGACCACCTTTCTTATTCTAGTAATGATCGTGGTTTTCATCGCAGGCTTTTTCATTGATTTTATTGAAATCATTTTTATCATTGTTCCCGTAGTTGCTCCCATTTTTGTGCAATACGATGTCGATTTGATTTGGATTGGTATATTGCTAGCCCTCAACTTGCAGACTTCTTTTCTCTCACCGCCTTTTGGCTTTGCTTTGTTCTATCTAAAAGGTGTCGCACCCGAAGGTGTTACCACGCAGCATCTATATCGTGGCATTATTCCCTTTGTGATTATTCAAGCCATTTTTTTAGCCGTTGTCATCTTATTTCCAGAGATTGTATACGTCTTTATCGAAGATTAAAAACATACTTTAACAGTTCAAACTGCGGTTTCTTCGTTGAATCAAGATATACTTCATCAGGCTAAGAATTAAACTTTTGTAGGGCGTCTTTTGCTTCTGCACTTCATCACCTCCTCGTCTTGGTAACTAAGGCTATTAGGCTGCGGACTTCTTCGTTCAGAAACAAAATACACTCCTCTAAATTGTCTACTTCTCAACCTGATGAAGTATACTTTCGTGCAGCATAAAAACACCACACTATGAGCAAAGTATCCATTGGTCTTCTTTTCAGCCTACTATATTCTTTCTGTATTTGGGCAAATACGAATCCCTCTTTAATAGCGGTACAAGATTCGATTACACCCGAAGCGACTAGCGTTACCGTGTACATCACTGCAAACGATTTAACGGCAATTACGAGTATTTCTCATGTATTGATTTGGGACGCCGATGTGCTGCAATTGGATGAGAAAAATGGTATTAATCATGTAAATTCTGGTTTCACAGGGAGCATTTTACCACCAAGTTTCAATAGTACAATAGATTCAACGCTTAGCTTTACTTGGTCAGCTTCTACATTGGGTGCAGTTGACTTTCCAGATGGGGATACCTTGTATTCCATGACTTTTAATATCTTGCAGTCCATTGGTCACGGTACAAGAATACATGAATTAGCTAACGATAATCGTCCGCCACACCTGATTACACCTACCAATCAGATTAGACAGGATAATATCCTGATAGATTATACAGGCATTGATTTCTATTTGACCACCAATGCTTCCGCTAGTTGCGAACGTGTTCTAATTTTTGAAGCCGAAGCGCTCCAATCCGCTGACTACAAGGTTTTGCAATCTATCATAAGCAGAGGTTCGGTGACGATTTTAAGCGGTAGCGATGTGCTTTTCCAAGCAGGGGAAGAAGTATTGCTGGAAGAGGGCTTTGTCACACAAGATGAAGTAGAATTTTTAGCAACTATTGGAGGCTGTGACTCGGATACTAATGCGGAAGCAACGGTAGAAGCACGTCAGGCTAAGTCTTTACGGACTAAAAACTCGATAAGTATATTTCCAAACCCCGCATCTGATCGCTTGCACATCGTTGCTGAACAAATACAGGACGGTTTTCCGATTCCAATTCGCGTTTATTCGGCTCGTGGTCAGTTAGTACTACAACAAGACTTGTTCAATCGCACTGATACCATTAACATTGAAAATCTGGAGGTAGGCATGTATTTTTTATTGCTTGGTCATCACGCATCAGCCGATCACACTAAGCTTACGTTTGTGATTGTGAAGTAGATTAGGTGTGGAAGCAATTAGTAACGGTCAAATAATAACTTCCCGATTTGTGACCGCATCTTTTGCCCTGCTACTGTGTTGAAAAGCCTCGCCAACCGAGAGGATTCCTACGTTAGACTCAGAAAAGGGAACCCTTGCATCCCTTTTGCTGAGTAGTATCAGAACAAAATCTACTCGGTCAAAATGAGAAACTTATTTTTTGTCCGTTACTCAGCAAAAATAAAAAAAGCCTCCTTCCAAGAAACAAAAATGAAGGAGGCCACCCCAAAAACCGATTTAAGTATAATCTTGAAAACGGTTTCCGGATCACATACAATCCAATCGCCTTAAATCTTATATTTATATGCAAGGCTCAATATAAATCGAGTATTGCCAAATAATTCAGATACTTAAGCTATAACCTATAAATGTTGGAAAATGTAATCAGGAACGATAGTAACTAAGCTGACATCATCTAACGCACTGCTCATTCAATATCGCTTTGATTACCACTCAATTTTCGCTTGTTCCCTAGAAACTACTTTTCTATAACATGCTTTGAGAAGGTGTGAAGATACACTTTCTCTGCTTTGATCATAACTTGTTATGCAAATATATATAAATATCTTATATTAGAAGCAGATAATATACGTTATTTTACATTTTAACATTTCTACTGACTTGCTTCTTCCTTTACTACACTGTCTGTCAGCTCTTTAGAGATTGAGCTTTTTAAAATTCGTATCGTCGTTTTTGTGCCTGCGCCAATATCTAAGGTAATAAAATCTTTTTCGATACGCGAAATTTTGCCTTGGATTCCACTGGAAGTCACCACTCGATCACCTTCTTTCATATCGGTGACAAATTTGCTTTGCTCGCGTTGCTTTTTGGCCTGCGGACGAATAATGAAAAAGTAGAGCACAACAAACATTCCGCCTAGGAACAGCATATTGATGAGTCCTGCGTTTCCGCTTGCTTGTAGAAGTATGGTATTGAATTGCATATTATTTTATGAATTTTCTTTGTCTTTCACGAAGCCGCTAAGATACAATTTAGTTTTAGATGGGTAAGTATTTGCAGTAATTGTTACTGGCTTGCGCTGTTGATTGCGCATATTGGTCGTATTGAAACGAACACTGATTTTACCTTTTTTGCCAGGCGGAATTAAGTCTTTGGGCCATTCGGGAACGGTGCAACCACAAGTAGAGCGGGCATCACTGATGATGAGCGGTACTCTTCCAGTATTTGTAAATTCAAAAGTGTGCGTCACGATTTCTCCTGCTTCTACTGTACCAAACTCGTGACTAGTTTCCTCGAATAACAGCTTTGCCACATTCACGGTATCCTTATTATCTTCCGCCGAAATAGGATTCCTGATAATAGCCGCATTGCTCGTTAAGTCCGCATTCCGTATTTCTTCAATCGATTTCTCGCCTGACTTATCCGATGCACAAGCAAATACTAAGCCAAGGCAGCAGAGAACCATTAATTTTATACTTTGCTTCATGTTAATCTTGTAATTTGTAAAAAGTGGTGTTTTTTTGTGTTGGACAAAAAGTATTAGATTCATCTATGTTATACTACATCATTCGCCCGCTGACTTATCTGGGTTTACTGGCATTCTGCAAAAAGATATACCTCACTAACACCAAAAGTATTCCAAAAGATCGTCCTGTCATTTTGGCGTGTAATCATCCCACGGCTTTTTTAGAACCTTGTATTCTAGCCAGCTTTACCAATCGCCCGCTACATTTTCTGGTGAGAGGCGATTTCTTCAAACATTCTTTCTATCGCAAGTTGATGTACAGCTTGCACCTCATCCCTATTTATAGAAGTACGAATGCCAATTATCAAGAACTCAAACGCAATATCGAACTCATGGACATCATTGGGCGCAAACTTAATGAAAATATTACTTTAATGATTTTGGTAGAAGGCAGTGCTAGTGTGAAAAAAGGCTTGCGTCCCATTCAGAAGGGAATTGCTAGATTAGCTTTTGATGTCTACGAGCAGTACGGGCGCGACGACTTAGAAATCATTCCAGTGGGGGCAAATTTTGATGATCCAACTCGTTTTCGCATGACGCCTATGATCAATTTTGGACAAAAGTTGGCGATTAAAGATTATCGCTCCATTCATCAGACCAATAAGAAAAAGGCGATTAGGAAGTTGATGCAGGACATAGAACAGGGCATGCGCAACAACATTATTCACGTAGAGGACGAAGCGGATACTTGGCTGGTGGAGCAGCAACTATTACTACTCCGAAACGAATCGAAACTGAACAGATTTCCTATCGTGGAGCGACAAACGGATCGCTTGGAAAAGGAAGTGGCACTGGCAGCGCAAATTAATCAAATGACAGCGCGAGAAAAACAATTACTGCAAACAGATACGAAACGCTACTTCCGTGCATTAGCAGATCAAAAATTAAGGGATTCGGGACTTTTTGAGCCTACTCGATGGTGGCACTTACCGCTGCTGATTTTAGGTTTTCCAATTTTTGCAATAGGCACTCTATTCAATGGCTTGCCGCCTTATCTTGGCAATACGATTGCTCAAAAGAAAGTGAAACGGATACAATACGTCATGCCCGTTGCTTGGGGTATCAGTAATTTATCTTACGCTTTCTATTGGCTGTTGCTATTGTTGCTTGCTAGCATGACCCAATCCGTATTTGCGATCTTATTAGTCTTAGCTTTGCCTTTTATGGGCTATTTTGCTATCGTTTACTATGAAATATTAACGGCATGGCGTAGCAGCAAGCGATGGGAACAATGCTCAGATTCAGATAGAACCCATTTGCAAAAATTGAGAGCAGCGGCTGTCGCTCCTTTTGGCAGATAGTGCTTGTCTGGTACTATATTGCAAACGGGATAAATTTGTGCATACGAATATGCTTGTTTATCTGTTTAAATTGTTTTAGACTACTGGACATTAGGAACAAGTCAAAAATAACTTTACAAATTTTGACTGATTCTCTTACCCTCATTTTGCACTTAAAAAAGTCTTATGTAGCTAGGCTATACGCGGTTTTTGAAGCACAAACTGAGCACAAAATAATTTAACCAAAATTGTAAATTTATTTATACCTCGTTCCTTAGGGCAAAACAAACCACTCAGAAAATTAAGGTAATTTACTGAAAATCAGGTCATAAAATCTATGTGTTTCTATGTAGTACATACTTGTAAAAGTTTGCGCAAAAAACAAGGCTTTTGAAACAAGTAGCACGTAAATAATTGATTATAAAACACATAGCCACAGTAGAAACACATAGTTTTTTTGCAAAAAAACGCTACTCTATGTGTTC
>JBCDKV010000275.1:0-6598 GCA_038746215.1 Bacteroidota bacterium
CTCAATCTGTCAGAATCAGGATTTTCAGAATTTATTGATTTTCAGGATTACTAAGCACGTAGCCTTCCAAATGAGATGCTATGCGCCTTGTTTGGGGAAATCCTGTGAATCCTGATGCTGACAAAAAGTTAGACGTATTGAGTACTTACAATAATAGTGTCTTATCACACTGGAAAATTTTGTTAAATACAAAATACGAATTAGGCAGATACGAAGCTTTGAGCAATGCTTGGAATAGATCTTAGTGAGGCTATTGGGATCGCGCAACAAGTATGCCCAAAGTTTTTTTGTGGACTGAAACACAAGTTCTCAGTTATTTTCCTGAGAAAAATAACTCAGAACTTGTGTTTCCGTCCGAAGAGACTCACTGAGCATACTTGTTGCTCAATTATCTTGCATTCACTCCAGCTGTTTCCAAGTAAAATGCTGAGAAAAACGGGACTTCGTACACTACTAATTTTATTTTCATAAAAATCAGTAATTTAGGTGTCCCGTTCGGACAGAAATGATGTTCTTCTTGATGATTTTTTCCAAAAATCTTCATCTTAGCAAACACCTCACACCTCCCGTCGCAAAATTTCCAAAGGTGGCTTACTCAGCACTTCTCGACTATTCCCTAATCCAATAAAGACTGTGAGTAGCGCAATACCAATGAACCACAGCAAAGGTGGCCACCAATTGGGCTGGAAGGGGGTTTGGAAAGCGTATTCAGCGAGAAAAAAGCTGCCGATGATGGAAAGCAACATGCCCGTCAGTGCAGCTAAACTACCAAGCAAAAGATACTCTAGGGCATTGATCCAGAGGATTTGTTTGCGATTAGCGCCCAGCGTGCGTAGAAGGACACTTTCTTGGATACGCTGATATTTGCTCAAAACGACAGAACTGATGAGGACAATGATTCCCGTCAGGATGCTGAATAAAGCCATGAAACGAATCACGAAGGCAATTTTACCCAAAATTTCGTCTAGCGTCTGTAGGATTTGTCGAATATCAAATAGCGTAACGCTGGGAAAGGCTTCTATTAAAACACGCTGAAAATCAACGACTTGCTGGACAGAATCAGAGCGACTGGTCAAAATATTAATTTGTGGGGCAGACTCTAGTACGCCTTCGGGAAAAACGATGGGAAAATTGGGATTCATAGCTTCCTGCTTAATCGAACGCAGGCTGCCGACGGTGGTAGTCAAGTCTTTTCCTTGTACATTGAAAACGAGCTGACTGCCCACTGCCACCCCCAAATCATCCGCGACATCCTCTTCCAAGGAAATATAAGTATTACCATCTTCGGGTGATTCGGTATGCCAAACGCCATCTGCTATGGTTTCGTTGGCGGCTTGCTCGTCGCGGTAACTGATTTGTATCTCTCGATCTATTAAATAGAAAGGAATCTCGGAAGTGGAATCTGCCAAGATGTCGCTCACGGAAAGGCTGTCTATTTCAACGATGCGCGTGGTCACGATGGGCAGTTGAGTCATTACGGGTAAGCCATTTTCAGATACCAAATCGGCAACGGCTTCTTTTTCGTCGCTCTGAATATTGAAGAGAATAAGATTGGGCTGATTCTCACTACTCGAACTTTGCACTTGTTGCAAAAGCATTTCTCTAGTGAAATACATGGTTGAAATCAGTCCAGTTCCGAGTCCAATGGCAATCATCAAAACAATCGTTTGATTGTTGGGGCGATAAAGGTTAGCGATACTTTGCCGCCAAACGTAACTCCATTTGGTGGGAAAGAACGCTTTCACCATCCACATCAGCAGTTTTGCCATACCAAACAAAGCCAATAAGCCAATCGCAATGGCAAGCGTGAAGAACAACGCCTCCCAACGCCAACCAATCTGTAGGATCGTAAAACCAATGACAAAGGCAGTAATCAAGCCGTAGATCAACCAACGCAGCGGGTCTTTTCCTGAGACATCTTTTTCGTAAGAAGCCCTTAAAGAACGCAGCGGCGATACTTTGCGAATACGTACGAGTGGTAGCAAGGCAAAAAGAACAGCAACCAACACGCCCGTCAGAATGCCTTGACCAATGGACAGCCAAGAAATATCGGTACTCACACGCTCGACGGGTAGAAAATCGCCAAGCACAAAAGGGAGTACTTGTTGCAAAAGTGTTCCTGCCGCTGTTCCGATGATCGCGCCAAATAAGCCAATCACACTGATTTGAATCAAAAAAATCAGGAACGCCTGTTGCCCACTTGCACCCAAGCAACGCAGGATAGCCACCGAACTCAGCTTGTCCTTAATGTAGATATGCACCGAACTCGCCACACCTATACAACCCAGCAACAAAGCAATGAACGCCACCAAATTCAAGAAGCTCGTCAAAACCCCAAAAATCTGTCCGTAGCTTTCTTTTCGGCTGCTGACGGTTTCGTAGTTTAATTGGCGATCTTCTAAAGCAGGTGCTAAAATGGTTTCCGCTAGAAAATCTACATCTTCGGTTTCCTCAAACTTGAAGTAGTATTGATATTCCACCAAACTACCAAATTGCAGTAATTCTGTACTATCGAGCATCTCCATCGGAATGTAAACCAATGGCGCAAAAGCATTGGCGACGCGTGAACGTCCAGGTACGCGCTCAATGATACCTTCCACCACAAAAGTCACTTGACCAATACGCACCGAATCTCCAACTACTACCCCAAATTGTAGAGCAATCGCATCTTCGATCAAAGCCCTGCTCCCTGATCGGAAGTCATCTACGGCGGTGCTGGGTGAAGTTCGGAATTCTCCGTAGAAAGGATACGCACCCTCGATGGCTTTGATCTGTGCCAGCCGTGAATCATCGGTCTTTGGAAAACGGATAAAGGAAGGAAAATTGGCAGAGTAAGCACGATCTGTTGCCCCCAGCGTATCCAGTAATTGCTCCAAGCTGTCGTTGGGCGACTCTGCACCTTCGACTAGCAAATCAGCCGCTAGTAAGCCTTGTGCTTCTTGGTTGATGTCCTTTTGTAAATTATCGCCAAAAGAATTGATCGCTACCAATGCCGCAATTCCAACCACAATGGAAGAAATGAACAACAACAGTTTTCCCCTATTTCGACGACTATCGCGCCAAGCCATTTTGCTGAGCCACGAAAAGCTAGTTTTTGCCATATGAGTTGAATATTCAGTCGATATTTTAGGGCATACGGAAAGTTAGGCTGCAAATTTCTGCAAGCGTGAATATAACTCTAGGCATCACTTTGAGTTTAGAAAAATCTACTAAGAAAGGAAGCCAATAGATGAAAGATGAGCTTGTGCATATTTCTAACGTAAGCCAATGACCTTAGACAACTGCTATTCACTAAACCCTCTAATCTGTTTTCGCACCCAGTCTCGTTGTGCTTGATCCCTGAATTCAAACCATGCACTTCGATAATCGGAATAGTCAACAACGTTTTTGAAATGGGCAAAAGGCTTTCTCTTATTCAAGGCAGCCATCAAACTATTTTTCAGTCGGTGATCTTCCACCGCATCAGCAAAATTTTCCATGACCTCAAAGGCTTCATGAGAAGGCATTTTTAGGATTTCGTGATAAGCCAGCAGATTGTTTTGGATGTCTTCCATTTGCTGAATATCTTCTTTTTCCCAAGCACTTTGATCAAAATAGGGGTCGTCCCAATCCGTTGTTTTTATTATTTTTTGATCTGATTTACGGATAAAACATTTCATACCGATATGGATGTCCTCTGTAATATCTTTGATCTGTTCTTCTGAAAATATCATGGTTGCAATATTAATTAAAACGAGCGTAAAAAAATTACGCTTATTGAAGCTCTAAGATATAAAATTTGTCCCACATACAAGTCGAATTTCTAGCATCATTGGTCGCTTTTTTGAAGTATTTTATCGGCAAAAAAATGCTGCTCATCAAGAACTTTAAAAAAACTAAGGAAACTTTGAACTCTGCAAAAGTTTCCGCTGTTCTTGTGTGTAAATTGTGAAAATTTTTCACAGGCAAGTAATCATCAGATCAAAAAACCGCTCTGTAGAAAGGAAAATCACTCGATGTCAATAAAAGAACAAATCACAGAACAAGCAGGGAAGCTTTTCATGCGCTACGGTATAAGAAGCGTTAGCATGGACGACATTGCGAGCAAACTGGGCATGTCCAAAAAAACCATCTACCAGTACTTCGAGAATAAATCTGATCTCATCCAACAAGTCACCTTGTCCCACATCCAGCAAGATCTAGCAGTATTTAATAGCATTCGAGATAGTGCCGATAATGCGGTAGAAGAACTCATGAATTTTGCGCAATATCTCATGGAAACAATACGTCAAGTATCGCCTACGGCGATGTATGACCTACAAAAATACTACCGTGAAAGCTTCTGTAAGGTGCAGGAGGTGCATCGACAATACGTTTATAGTACCATCAAAGAAAATATAGAGCGCGGGCAGCAACAAGACATTTATCGCGCTGAAATCAATGCCGATATTGCTGCTCGGATGTACGTGGCAGCTAGTCATGCGGTCATGGATGAAGATGTATTCCCGATGGAGAACTACAAAAAAGAAGAAATCATCAAAGAATTTATTCATCAGTTTGTACACGGCTGGGCATCCGACAAGGGATTGGAACTGTGGAAAGCCTACATTGCCCGATCGGAACAACAGGGTTCGCATCAGTCGGAGCAAGCGAGTTATTAGCGGTTAGCAGTTGGCTTTTAGCTGTATTGAGCTGGCACAGATATTTTGCATATTCCTCAAAGTCTGATTTAACGTGCAAGAGTTTTGCATACCTTATTTGAATCGCAAAAGTAGTTGACACTTTAGTCCCAAATCGCTAATTTTTATTTAAGGCTGTACGAAGTCTCAGTTTTATTAACATTTTACTTGGAAGCAGCCTTAGTCAATGCAAGAAAATTGAGCAACAAGTATGCTTAGTAAGTTTCTTCGGACGGAAACACAAATTTCAACTTATTTTTCTCCAAAAAATAAGTTAAAATTTGTGTTTCCGTCCATAAAAAACCTTTGGGCATACTTGTTGCGCGATCTCAAAGGCTTCGCTAAGATTTATTCAAGCATTGCTCAAAACTTGGTCAAGCCTAATTTTTATTTCATGAAAATTAGCAATTTGGGAGTCCCTTTTTGGACAGAAATGATGTCAAGCGAGCAGATAAGCATGTCAAAGGTTTGCGAAGCTTATAGAAGAATTTTAGGATTTACCAGCTTTGTGAACTTGGCACTATAATAATACAAAACAAGCTCCTCGACCAATAATTCAACTAAGCAAGGATCATTTATTGATAGTTAACATTGCAACAACTAAAAACATGAAATCACTACACTTCATTTTATTATTTGGCTTAAGTGCCTTCGGACTGCAAGCACAACAAGCATTCTCCTTGGAGGAAGCCGTCCAATACGCCTTTCAAAACAGCAATCAAGTTCGATTAGCGCAGCTAGAAAGCATCAATGCCGAAGCCAGTATTCAGGAGATTCGAACAGCAGCGATTCCTAAAGCGAGTGCGGGACTAGATTATCAATATAACGTTTTAATTCCACAAATTGTACTACCTGGTGAATTTGCAGGACAACCAGAAGGTACATTTATAGCCATTGAAGCAGGCTTGAGAAATAATCTAACAGGAAATGTAGCTGTTAATGCGCTCTTGTTTGATCCAACTGTTTTTGTAGGAATACAGGCTGCGGAACTTTACAGGGATTTAGTAAGTAAAGAAAGCAACCAAACTACTTTTGAGTTACGATACAATGTAGAAAAAGCCTATTTAGCGGTACTAATTGCAGAGAAGAACCTAGAAATCATCAACGATAACATTAGTAATTTGCAACAGACACTTAAAGAGACGACAGCTATTTATGAAGAAGGATTTGCAGAGAAATTAGACGTAGATCGACTTTCCCTTTCCTTAGAAAATTTGAATACCCAAGCAGAAAATACGGCGCAGTTTGTTGCGCTGAACTACAATTTACTCAAATTTCAAATGGGCTATCCGATTGACAAGGCACTGACTTTGACCAATGACATTGATAATTTGGTTAGTTCTACTTTGGTAGATGATCAAGTTTTGTTGGGAACTGAATTTCAACTGGAACAGCGTCCCGAATATGCTGCTATAAAAGCGGGCGAAGCGCTCAATCTGAAAAATATTGCTTCTAAAAAAGCATCTCGCTATCCAAGTCTGTATGCAAATGGCGTCTATCAGCAGTCGCTACAAAGGAATAATTTATTTGACAATGACGAACTGCCTTGGATTGATATATCCTTCGTAGGTGCTTCGCTTAAAGTTCCCATCTTCAACGGTTTCACCACCAAATACCAAATCCAACAAGCAGAAGTCGATTTAAGAAAAACCCAAGTACAACTCGATGACTTTGAGCGTGCGGCTACTTTGGAATATCAAAATGCTCGAATCGCTTACTTCAATGCGAAGCGCACCGTGGATGCGAACAAACGAAGCTTGGGTTTGGCACAAAAAATCTATGATACCACCCAAATCAAATACAAAGAAGGCGTTGGTTCTAGCCTAGAAGTGACGCAGGCGGAAAGTGAATTGTACCAAGCGCAGGGCAATTATATCAATTCGCTCTACGATCTATTGGTCGCAAAAACAGATTTAGAGAAAGCATTGGGACAACAGTAA
>JBCDKV010000276.1:0-6597 GCA_038746215.1 Bacteroidota bacterium
CAGGTTCAAAAACGACAGGCGCAATGGAAGACCAAGGACTTTCGGGAGCCACTTGGACTTACTACGACAACAACTGGATTTATCTGGGACACGTACAAGCTTTCATTACAGAAGACTACAATCCAAGGGTAGGTTTTGTAGATGCTACTAATTATTTGCTGACTAGTCCAGCAGTTATATTTAGGCTGCGCCCTAAATGGTTACCAAAATTCATTCGGCAATATACGCCCGTTATCACTACCTATGCTTACAACTATTTGGATGATCTTTCTTTTAGGGAAGGATCTATCAGGGTCACTCCATTCGCAGTTGACCTACAAGATGGTAGTGAATTTTCCTATCAGATAAGATTTGACTGGCAATCGCTACGCAACACCTTTTCGCCCGTTGGTATTGATATTTTATCAGGCGATTACCAGTTCACGAGTCATCGCTTTAGCTATGAAGGCGACTTCTCCAAAAAGTTTGCCTTGAGTGCTGCTTATCGTTTTGGTGGATACTTTGATGGCAAGCTGAATACCGTTTCTTCTTCCTTGCGGTTTGCCCCTATGCCGCACATTCAATTGACGGCTGACTATGAATATAATCAACTCATTGATTTGGGCGCAGCGAGTAAAACAGTAGAAACACATTTGATCGGAACAGAATTACGATTGGCACTCAATCCGAGGGTGCAACTCATCTCCTTCTTGCAATACAATACTGCTACGGATAGAACGACCCTCAACAGTCGATTCGTTTGGGAATACCGTCCACTCTCTTATATCTATCTAGTTTATAATGACAATCGACAGGAACTACTCGATGCCGAAACCAGTCTGACGACTAGATTGCAAAATCAGCAAGGCATACTGAAAGTGACTTATTTGAGGCAGTTTTAGCGCATGTTTGGACATTGGTAGCAAAAAGATAGTGGAAAAGAGGTTTTATTTACAAAAAATGACAGATGCGCAAAAAAAGTTACGAATCAAAGCCAGTAGCTAGACCTTTAATACTGTGATTATCTGTTGTTTATCCTTATATTTCGCTTTCCAATCCGCCCGATTCTTATGCAATTTTTTTAACCGATCCAACAGATTCAAATTCCAATCTTGGAAGAGTAGCCCATTTACTCCTGAAAATAAACCCGTTTTACCCTTTGCGTAATCCCCGTAAAAATTTCCAGCGGAATGGTACGAGCTGCTGCTGCTAAACGATCTACGGGCAGTTGTTCTCCAAAAATCAAAACTTCATCTCCTTCTTGCGCCAATGGAATATCGGTCACATCTACCATGCACATATCCATGCACACATTGCCCACGATGGGTGCTAATTCGCCTCGAATCAGTAGGCTGTACCGACCATTACCTACACTCCTTGGCAAGCCATCAGCATAACCAATACTCACAGTGGCAATGCGACTATCTCGTTCCAATTGTCCTTTCCTACCGTAGCCAACGCTTTCTGATAGACGCACGTCCTTGATCTGTGAAATGCGGGCTTTCAAGCTGTTGACGATTTGCAACTGATCTTGGATGTCTTTGCCATTATCCAAACCATAGAGTCCGATGCCCAAGCGCACCATATCAAATTGATATTCTGGGAAGCGAATGATGCCGCTGGTATTCAGGATGTGTTGCAAAGGACGATAGTTCAAAGCAGCACAAATGCGTTCGTAAATGTTGGTAAATCGCTCGACCTGCTGTTTCGTGAAAGTATCGTGATTAGGTGCTTCGCTCGCTGCCAAATGGGAGAAAATAGATTGAATTTTCAGGCGCGGTTCATTGTTTAAGATAGCGAGTAAGTCGGGAAGGTCTTGTGCTTCAAATCCCAGCCGATTCATGCCCGTTTCTATTTTCAAATGAATCGGAACATTACCTTGATCGGGTAAATAGCGGATGAATTTTTTGAGCAAAGGCATGGAATAAATTTCTGGTTCTAAATCGTATTGGAAATGGGCTTCAAAGCTGCTTTCTTCGGGATTGAGTACCATGATGGGGAGTTGGATACCTGCTTTGCGTAACTCCACACCTTCGTCTGCGTAAGCCACTGCTAGATAATCCATATTTTGGAACTCCAGCAGTCTCGCAATTTCTACACTCCCACTACCATAGGCGGCGGCTTTCACCATCACCATCATTTTAGTCTTTGGTTTTAAATATTGACTGAAAGCATTCAGATTGTAAAGCAAAGCGGTGATATTGACTTCTAAAATCGTCTGATGAATGCGTTCGGCGAGTCGATTGGCGATGCGCTCAAATTGGAAAGCCCTTGCTCCTTTGAGTAGTATGGCTTCGCTTTGAAAATGGAGGGCTTCAAAGTGGTCTAGAAAATCTTGTGTGTGCGCAAAAAAATGAGTCTGTGTACTCGAATGGAGGTGTGGTTTAAGCTTATCAATTTCTTGACCAATCCCAATGAGTCGATGGATTATCTTTTCGTTGATTCGTTGGGCAAGTGAGCGATAGAGTGCTTCGGAAGCCGTACCACTTTGAAGAATATCGGACAATACCAGCGTGTGTTTGGTGTGGGTACTTTGTTGCTCTAAAAAGTCAAGTGCCATGGAAAGGGAGGTCAGGTCGGAATTGTAGCTATCATTGATAATCAGGCAGTTACTAATGCCTTGTCTCGATTCCAGACGCATGGCAACCGTTTCCAGTTCTTGCATACGAGCGGCTATTGTATCGGGCGAAATCCCCAAATGAAGCAAAACCAAGCAGCAATGAATCGCATTCTCAATGGAAGCTTCGTCTTGGAAAGGGATAGCAAATTGAATATTTTTTTGCTGGAAAGTAGCTGCAATGAGCGTTTCTTTTGCCGTGCTTTCGATGCTTTTGATCGTCAAATCTGCTGCTTGATGCTTCGACCAAGTTAGCGTTTGTAGGTGTTCCAATGTGCTAACGGCTGCTTCGATTTCGGGATAATCGCTGCAATAAATTAGCACCTGAGCCGCACCGAACAAGCGCAGCTTTTCTTCAATTTTTGTCTTTCGATTTGGAAATCCTTCGTCGTGTGCCGAGCCAATATTCGTAAAAACACCAATGTTGCATTGGATAATAGGCGACACCTTTTCCATTTCTCCCGTTGTGGAAATACCCGCTTCGAAAATGCCCAGTTCGTGTTGCGCTTGCATTTGCCAAACCGATAGCGGCACGCCCAATTGTGAGTTGTAGCTCCTCGGACTCCGAACGATCCGAAAGTCTGGATGTAGGAGCTGAAAGAGCCATTCTTTCACTACGGTTTTGCCATTGCTCCCCGTGATACCGATGACAGGAATATTAAATTGCTGACGATGAAAGCGCACCAAACGATGAATAGCTTGGTGCGCATTAGAGACGAAAATGAAATTACTTTCTGGATATTCGGTAGCCTCTATTTGCTGCGTAACGACAAAATTACGAACTCCTTTTTCGTAGGCTGCTGCCATGAAATCGTGTCCATCTTGTCGCATCCCTTTAAAAGCAAAAAATAGAGAAGTGGACGCAGACAATATACGACGCGTATCGGTCAAGAGATGCTCAATGACGTAATCAAATGGCGTATCATTTAGTAATGTACCGTCAACAATCGCGGTGATTTTATGAATGGTGTAGGACATTTTAAATGATTTCTGCTAAGTAATCAGATACCGTTTTGGTTTGACTGCTAAAATTAATACCCAGCAACACTTTTGGACGTGCATCGGTACTGTATTTTACAGCATATCCTTTTTTCTTGATTTGCGCTAAAGCTTTAGACGCACTTTTGTCCAATTTGAATTCTAAAATGTAGATATAACGGGTACTTTTTACGACGCAATCCAAACGACCATCATTTGTATTCACTTCACTTTCTGCATATTGTCCTAAGTAAACAAAAACTAAGTAGATTAGGCTGTGATAGTATCGTTCTGCGTCTTTAATGAAGATTTGCGAGGGGATGGTTTTAAAAATATTTTTCAGTATTTGTATAATGCTTTCAATATCATTATTTTGAAAAGCGAGATGGAGTTGAATGACCATAGGTTTGGACTGGGCAAGATCTTGATCTTGTCGAAACGCACTGATGAGGTACTGTAGCATCGAATGTCTAACTTCATCATTGGGGTAGTCCATCTCATAAAGTCCGAATTCGTCCACGGATTTAATGGTTAAATAACCCGTCTGGAAAAGTAAGGGTAAGACTTCTAGGCGTTCGATGTCAAAATTGGACAGCGCAAGTTCCGAAATTTTCACTTTGCTGAGTTCGACATAGTTTTTTTCTTTAATGAGTTGAACTAGAAAAGTCGGTGTTCCCGTTTCAAACCAAAAATTATTAAATCGACTAGTGCTAAAAAAATTAAGTACTGAAAAAGGATTGTACAAACGCGTTTTACCATCCCAACTGTAGCCATTGTACCACTGCCGTATTTTTTCTAGTAAGACGGCTGGGGAAATTTGCAAAGCAGTAGCGGAAGCTGCTATGTAGTCAACAAAATTTTCCTCTAATTCTTCTTGTGTATAGCCAGTCAGTGCCACTGCAATTGGGTGCATACTGAGGTCTTGTAGATTATTGAGATCAGAAAAAATAGAGACTTTACTAAATTTGCTCACGCCAGTTAAAAAAACTAATTGCAGGTACGGGTCGTTGGGCTTCAGGACGCCATAGAACTGCTTTAGGACGCGCTGGTGCTGTTTGGCTTTTTCAATCTCAGCCGCATTTAGGAAGTCAATAATAGGTTTATCGTACTCATCAACCAACAAAACTACTGGAGCTACTTTAGATAGCTTTTTGATCAATTCCGAAAATTGAGCGATAAAAGTATTGGCAGTCAATTGAATCTGATAGGAAGCAGCTATTTCAGCTATGACCTGCTGAATTGCTGCCTCCAAAGGCTGGTGATGGTAGTCTATGTCATTGAACGAAAAATGAACAACAGGATGAATTTGCGTAAAGTCCCAGTGCTGTGCGATCCATAGCTCTTTAAATAAAGCTTTTTTGCCTTCAAAAATAGCTTTGATTGTAGAAAGGGTTAGCGATTTACCAAACCGGCGAGGACGAGCGTAAAATAAGTATTTACTTCGACTGATAATATTATAAATATGTACCGTCTTATCTATATACAGATAGTTCGCTGATCGAATTTTTTCAAAAGTCTCAATACCGATTGGTAATTTCTTCAACATCATTTGCCACTATTTCATCTCTTTTTTCAAATCCCCCAAGACCGCAATCAGTGCTTGCTGCAACTGATTCCTCTTTCGATCCGCTCGATCAGGGTCTATCGTCCCTCTGGTGATCTCTTTATTTAGTTGATTGACGCGCGCCGATTGCATGATGAGATCATTGTAAACACGTGGGTATTTATCAGAACTGGCATCCATCATTTTGGTCAAAGCTTCTTTGAGTTCACCTTCGGCCAGCAATTCTTCCACTTCTGCCAAGATATTGGTTTCTTCTACCTTCGCCACTTCTGAATCCGTACTTTCAGGATTTTTATTCAGCTTGAAATCACCATTATAGATCGCTCGGAAGACCTTCCCAATCTGACTGGTCACATCCAACCAAGCTTCGTCAGTGTTTTCCCAAGTGGAAATGGGTTTTGCATTTCTTGGTACTGCCTGAAATTTGCTAATGTCGAGCATAGACATATCGCTAGGACGAATGATGATCGGAATGAGTACTAGCGATTTCTTTTCGTGCAACTCCATCGCATTTTTGAGTTCCACGCCATCAATGTAGCCAGATGCCATGAAATAGGGGCTTACCAAAAAGAGTACGACATCGGCTTGAAAGAGGGCATTGTTGATTTCGTTATCCCATAATTGTCCAGGCAAAATATCTCGATCATCCCATATCTCGATCATTTTTTTACGTTCGTAAGGGGTTAAATAAATATTTAATTCATCTTTGTATTCTTCGTCTTTGTGTGCGTAAGAAATAAATACTTTTACGGGCTGTTTTGACATGTTCTCTTGATTTTGAGTAAATGTTGGATAAATTTATCTAGGTTGAATTGCTCAATTGTCCAATTGTTGAATTGTCCAATTGTTGAATTGTCCAATTGTGAATTCGGCATGTACGAATGTTCTCAGTAATACTTGGAATGAGCCTTGTTCAATCTTTCGTGATCGAGCAATAAGTATGTCCAAAAGTTATCTTATGGACGAAAACAATTTAGCAATTCCTCAATTTAACAATTAAAGCACTAATTATCAAATCTAACGTTGTTCGATAATTTCAGAACCCGCAATTTAAAACAAAAATTAATCACTATGAAATTTTACCATTTTGCACTCCTATTTTTGATTTTATTTGCTTGTCAAACCCCATCGACAAGTATCGAAAATACGGAAATCAATCCCGCTGCCGAAGGTTTTCAACTGGAAAACTCAGATGTAAAAGCCATCGAAATTGCAGATCAGGTGATGCAAGCGATGGGCGGACGTGCCAATTGGGATGCGACTCGCTACCTGAATTGGAATTTTTTTGGCAGAAGAACGCTATTTTGGGATAAACAAACGGGAGCCGTACAAATCGAGTATGATAGCATCAAAATTAAACTTAATATTTATGAGGAAGACAGTGGAGTCGCCTACGAAAAAGATGAAAAAGTGGTAGCAGATTCTACTTTACAGGCTTATCTAAAACGTGGGAAAAGCA
>JBCDKV010000277.1:0-6596 GCA_038746215.1 Bacteroidota bacterium
AACTGACGTCTGCAACGGTGAGTAAATATATGCCTGATGCTTTTTTGATCGTGAAGCGTTCTTTGTAAGTTTTCTGTGTACTTAATAGTTCTTGTAGAAGCGAGGAAGACTGTAGCGAAGCGAGTTTTTCTAAGGTGTCAGTGGGTTGTTGTAGTTGTTCGATGCGCTGAACACATTTTCTAAGTTCCTGTAAATCAATGGGTTTTAGCAAATAGTCGAGTGCTGCATATTTGAACGCTTTTATCGCATATTGATCGTAGGCGGTGATGAAAACTAAATGAAAATCGACTTCTTCTAATTGATCGAGCAAGTCAAAACCTGTTCCGTCCTGCATATTGATGTCGAGGAAAACGACTTGTGGATTCGTCTTTTCAATTTGCGCTAAACCCGATTTTACGCCTTCGGCTTCTCCTATGATTTTCACCTTAGGTACAAACTTTTTGACTAGAATGCGCAGTGCATCTCTAGCGTCTTTTTCGTCGTCTATGATTAAGCAGTTGAGCATGTGTTGAGCGAATTATTTTTATGTTCATTTGTTGAATTATTATGCACTAGTAAGGTATTGCTACATTAGCAATAGGATGATCCTGATAAAAATCAGTGTGCAAAGAATCGTCTCAATACCACTTTTCAATCTAATTTTCTAAAAGCTTATAAACCATTGATTATCAGTTGAAATTACGTGTACATGCTACTTCTGTAGTTGTGGTAGTTGCTTAGATGTCCTTATATGCCTTAAATGATAATCGTATATGTAGAATTACATAAATAATGTAAGGACATCTAAGAGCATACAAGAAGTTAGGCAGGGACTGAATACCCTATATCAAGCCAACATCGACACCCGCGTCCCCGACACCTCCTCCCGATCTTGCACCTCTAACACCAAACCCTTTCCAAATTTCTGATTCAACTGCTGTACGCGTTGCATGGCTAGCTTCGTGCCTAATGATTTTTTGCTTTTTTGACCTTTAGACTTCTGCAAAATAGAAAAGGAACGCCCGATGCCGTCATCTTCTACGGTGATTTTATGCTTGCCCTTTTCTTCGCCTACTGAAATACGAATCAAGCCCCGACTTCTTTTCGGACCGATACCGTGCCAAATCGCATTTTCGACAAAGATTTGCAAGATCATGCTTGGCACTTTGGTATGGTATAAATTGACTTGATCTTCGATTTCTATTTGGTAATCGAATTTATCATTAGAACGAATTTTTTCGAGTTCTAAATAATTGATGAGCAAGTCCAATTCTTCGCTCAATGGCACAAACGCACTTTCGGAATTGTGCAAGACTTGACGCATTAGATTAGAAAACCGACTGAACAGATGGATGGTTTTTTCTTCGTCTTCTTGCAAAAAAGAGGACTGAATGGAATTGAGTGTATTGAAAATGAAATGTGGATTGATTTGTAGGCGTAAAAGGCTTTCTTTGACTTCAGCGAGTGATTGTTCAAGCTGCAATTTGCGGTGACGCGAAAAGTAATAGCCCAAACCAACAGCAAGCAAAGCGAATACGCCTAAGCCCAAAATGACGTATTTATTTTGCTGATTTTTTTGCTCCACTAAATCATTGGCTAATTCTAATCGCTCAATCTCTATCTCTTTATTTTTGAGTTGATAATCGGCTGACAAAGAAGCAATTACACCGATTCGTTCTAGCACTGCTAAGCTATCTTTAATCTGCTCACTTTGCTCTTGGACGGCTAAAGCACTTTTGTAATCGCCTATTTTTTTATAGACTTCAAATTGTATTGCTAAAGGTTCTTCTAGTTCAAAAAGTGGCACTAAAGGATGATGAATGACGCTATCCAATAGACGCAATGCTTCCGCATTTTCATCTTGGATTGCTAGGTATTTTGCCATGCCCGACATCGCTGCTAGTAGGCTTAGCTCAATGCCTGTTTCCGCTGCCATTTTTCTTGCTTCTAGCAGATATTGATAGGCTTGTTCGTTTTGATTGCGTTCAAAAGCAATTTCTGAATAAAGGATAGCAACTTCCGTTTTGAGTAAATCATTTTGTTGATAAGGAATTTCTGCTTCTAGTTGCGCTAGGTAATGTGTGGCAGAATCAAGCTTGTTGAGTTCGAAGAAAATGTTGGCTAGATTGAGCAGCAAATGATGTTTGATGTAGCCAATATCTAGCTTCTCGCACAAGTCGATGGCGGCTGTTGTGTATTGTTTTGCCTTTTCAAATTGGCGCAGTTCTAGGAAAATAATAGCAAGATTATTGTTGATACCCGTAAGCAATTTCTGAAATCCATGCGCCTCTGCGAGTTCGTGTGCTTCTAGCAACATTTTGGTGGTGTTGAGTCGATCATTGAGCATGGCATATACATTCGCAACATCATTGAGCACCTGAACTTTTAGCGGAATATTATTGATTGGTTCAACAATTCGGAGGGCTTCCGTTGCGCTTTGTTGAGCTGCTATCGTTTTTGAGGACATCGCAAACACAAAGGCTTTTTTACTCACACAACTCGTTAGACTTTCTAAGCTTTTTGCTGCTCTGAAGTAAGTTTCTGCCTTTGTCAGATAAGGCAGTGATTCTGCATATTTTTTCTGTTTGATGAGTAGGTCTCCAATCAGATGATTGTTAACTGCCGTGAGCTGTTGGAAATCATGAGCCGTAGCGACGTTTGCTGCTTCTTCCGCAGCCAATATCGCTGAATCGACGGCTGCCATGCCCATAAAAAGATCGCTTTTGACTTGCAAAAATCGAACTTGCCACTCGGGAAATTGCGCTAAGCCACGCTGCTCCATTTCGTTGATCTGATCGATGAGGACTTGCGTCTTTTCGTACTTGGCTTGTGCCACTAAGCTATCAAATAACTGCGGCAAAATGTCTTCCGATAAATTTACTTGTTGTGCATGAACACCTGTGAAAAGACTAAGTAAAAATGCGATTAAGAAGAGACCTATTTTCATACCAATGAATATCAGATTTTGATAAAAGTAAGCATACACTAGGCTTTTAAGGTACTAAATCAGATCAATCGCTATGATTTTTAGGTGGAGCTTCATTTTTGTGAGATGAATGCGGTTGTACAGCTATCCGACTTAGGCTCAACTCAACTTTGTATGGCTTCACCATTCTTTTGCGTAAGCTCACCTTTTTGGACTTTACGGCAATCTTTAGTGGTAGTATTTTTGATGCTACAAACTATAAACAATGCAAAAAATAATATTAGCACTCAGCTTAGCAGTGTTGCTGTGCTGTTCTTGCGAAAAAATCATTCTAGGAGAACGGCTAGAAAATACGCCTGAAAATAACTTTGAATTATTTTGGCAGGACTTTGATCGACATTACGGACTTTTCCATATCCGAGGGTTGAATTGGGATTCTATCTATACGGTTTATCGACCACAGGTCAATGCCCAAACTTCGGAGGAAGAACTTTGGCAGATTTTTACTCAAATGATTGAGTATTTGGATGATAGCCATACCGTAATTATAAAGGAAGATGACTACTATGTTTCGGGTTTTGAGCTGGGTGCAAAAGCGGAAGAAAATTGGAGCTTGGAACTGATAGAGGAAAAATATGTGGAGGACATGACCTACATCCTTGACGAAGAATTTGGATATGGAAAAATCAAGGATAGAGCTATCGGCTATATTTATTTGGGAAAAGAAGATGGCTTCGATGCGAATCGGATAGAAGAAGTAATGGATGCACTAGGAGACCACCAAGCAATCATATTGGATATGCGTCTTAATGGTGGTGGTTCGGCATTGATTTCGGAAAGAATAGCAGGCGCATTCGCAGATGGAGAACACTTTGTCTATACCATACAAACGCGAAATGGTACAAATCACGATGATTTTGATGAAAAAACTTTGGTGTACACCCAACCTCTTGGTCGTCAGCAGTTTATCAAGCCTGTCACGGTCTTGACGGATCGACATACTATCAGTGCAGGAGAAGAACTCCTTTTTCATTTAAAGGCTTTTGAGCATGTTACACAAATAGGTGACACGACCGCAGGCGATCTTTCTGACAGAAGTAATCAACGATTTCTGCCCAATGCTTGGATGTATATTTACTCTCCTCAAATGTATCTGTCACCCGACGGAACAAGTCTAGACGGTGTTGGGCATGTACCTGATGTGTATGCAAAAAATGAAAAATCAGATATAGAAGCAGGCAATGATCTAGTGCTAGAGCGTACTTTTGAATACCTATTGGAGACTTACGGAATAAAATAAGCAGAACTATAAGGGAATTTGTAATAAATAAGGTACTCAAGTTTTTGAGAATTATCGCGAACGAATGTAAGGCGCGAAGAAGGAACATAGCCTTAGCTACATGACTGATGAGCAACGTAGCAGTCGTTTGTGAGAAAATTAAAAACGAGTAGATTATATTTTACAACTTCCCTAAATACTATAAACAATGCAAAAATTACTTATCATCACCACGCTGTTATTCGGATGGCAATTGGCATTTGCTCAATCTGAAAATGAAATACTTTTCCCAACACACGAGCTAACACTTACGATTGGACTTCACCAATCTTGGCTAAAAGATTCCAATTTTTCGCCCTTGCATTACAAAGGAAAAGGGGCAATCTACGGCTTGGAGTATCGGCTCAGTGATAAAGCAAATAGAGGTGTTTTTTTAGCAGGACTTAGCTTTGGAACGGGGACGTACAGTGTCGATATTTCAGATGCTTTGGATACTAAATTTATCTTAGGCGATTTGAGCCTGGGTTATTTGAGAAGAACGAGCAACTTAACAATGCGCAGCCCTAATTTTGCTCTTGGCGGTCGGTATCATTTTCACATCAATTATTTGGATTGGAATGAACAAGATGCGTTTAGTTTCTTAGGCAATCATGGATTTGAATTGGCTACTGCTGTTGATTATCCATTGAACGAAAAACATCGTTTTCAAGCACAACTAAGTTTGCCGTTGTTGAGCTATACCGTTCGTCCGCCTTACAATGGCACTGATGCAGAATTGACAGAGAACAATGATAATAGCCCTGTGAAACTGCTGTTTGATGGCTATTGGAGTACCTTCAATCGCTTACTGATGTATGATTTAGAGCTAAAATACAACTACCAACTTTCCGATAGTTTTAGTCTAGATTTCATCTATCTCAATCGCTACCAAAACGTAACGAATCTGCATAAATTTGTACAGATGCAGAATCAGTTTAGGGTAGGGACGAGTTTTCAATTTTAGATTTAGGAGGCGGTCGTTTCCTACGCCCGTGTCCTTTTAGGGAACGTTGAATAAGATAAAATGAAAAATAATATCCTTCTTTTACTCCTTTTAGCAACAAGCTTTTTTGCCTGTGAAAGAGCCATATTAGGTTTGGAAACAGAGAACACGCCCATCAATAATTTTGAGCTTTTTTGGAAAACTTACGATGAACACAGTAGCATTATTTTTCCAAAGCAAATCAATTGGGATTCGATCTATCAAGTTTATCGTCCTAGCGTGAGCAATGCGACTACGGAAGCAGAACTTTGGACAATTTTCACGGAAATGATCGAAGTTTTTGATGATGAACATACGCTGCTTTACGATCCAATAGCTGATCAAACCTATGTCTCTGGCAGCCAAGGTATTGATATCGCCATGCAATCTTTTAGCAAGGCATTATTGGATGAAAAATACTTAGCATACCGAACCATTATAGAAACTGCGCCTGATTTTAGCTACGGAAAAATCAAGGACAAATCCATTGGTTATATCTACATCGGCGATAGTGACGGCAATCATCCTGAGCAAACTATAGACGAGATATTAGAGGTGCTTGGTGAGTTGGAAGCGATTATCGTTGATGTGCGCAATAATGGTGGTGGCAGCGCAAGTTTCATGAAGCCTATTGCCAATGCTTTTGCGACGGAAGATCGTTTGGCGTACACCGTGCAAGATCGAATAGGTATTAATCATGATGATTTTAGCGAACCTTCTGCTGTTTACACGAACTATGATGGCATCAATCAATACACTAAGCCCGTCATTTTACTGACAGATCGCTTTTCCGTCAGCGCAGCCGAAGATTTTACATTGCACATGAAAGTCATTGAACAAGTAACGCATATTGGCGACACCACAGCAGGCGCGTTTTCGCAAACTAGTCCACAACAATTTTTGCCGAATGGATGGACGTATCAATACCCTGTTCAGTTGGAGTTGACACCCGAAGGCGTGTGTTTGGAAGGAATTGGTGTTATTCCTGAAATTGCAGTAGAGAATACACCTCAAGATATTGAAAATCAGCAGGATAAAATTATGGAACGCGCCATTCGATATTTATTTGAGACTTATGGGATTCGATGAAAAATGAGCTTAGTCTTTCAAACTTAATTTCGAGGGCTTAAATACAGGATTGAATGGGTTCACCCAAAAGTGCTTTCAATGGAAGATATATAGTTGGATATTTAGTGTAGGTAATATCTAAGGGATGCGAAACAAATAATCTAAGATTCTTGACTTGTTCTTTTTCCCGATTCCTGCGTTGAAAAGCCTCGCTGATGCCCTGCATCGTCTACGTTTTTCGCCTTGAACTCGAAAAAAATAACTGCGCCAATTTTTCTGATCTTATTTATTCCGCATCTCTAATAACAACTTACACACGTCAA
>JBCDKV010000278.1:0-6580 GCA_038746215.1 Bacteroidota bacterium
CAATTACCTTGTATTGACTCAGGCTATTTCTGAGTAAAAATATTAGAGCTTGTTTGGAAATTAATAATCGGTCTGCAAACGGCTCTTTTTCCGTTACTCGGCGTTAAAAAAAGTGGTCAATTATCCAGATAAGCTCCCATTTTTTGCCTTGATTAACGAAAAAAACAGCTCGTTTTCGATTCAAAGATCAAAATCCAAACAAGCTCTTATTGGAATTTTTGCAAAGCTCAGGTAAATAATTGGGTGAAAAATTTTGCTTGCAAAGATCGCGTAGTTATTGGAAAAGTAGGCCAAAAAATGGAAATATTATCAGAGCTTTACGAACTCCTGTTTTCTAGGAGTGAAAAATTACCGTAGTATTGATTAGATTTGTAACAATAAGTTCTACGAGAGCGTTTTATGCTTATTGGTTATTGACCAAACTGCAAAATCAGGAGGTGCTCATGCAAACAACACAAACAACAATAAAAGGAAAGACACAAAAGGTTACTGCTGTGGAGGAACAAGAGAATGATCGCTTAACGATTCAGCGAGCTTATCGGGCTTTATTACAGACCATCAAAGATGCAATGGATGAGGAAGATCAGCACAATGTTCGGCTGGCATTCGACATGGCTTTGGAGGCGCACGATGGACAACGCAGGAAATCAGGTGATCCTTATATTTTGCATCCCATCGAAGTAGCACGTATTTGCGTAGAAGAAATTGGTCTTGGGCCTACTGCGGTCATTTGTGCTTTGCTGCACGATGTAGTAGAAGATACGCCTGTCACCTTGGATGATATTCGCGCTCAGTTTGGAGAACGGGGTATGCACATCGCTGCCATTGTGGATGGTTTAACCAAACTGGATCGAAATCAAAATGCCAAAGAGAAGCAAGCCGCAAATTTCAGAAAAGTACTCACCACGCTGACGACGGATGTAAGAGTCGTATTGATCAAAATGGCAGATCGTTTGCACAATATGCGCACCTTAGGAGCAATGCCTCACCACAAACAATTGCGCATTGCTTCCGAAACGAGTTTTATCTATGCGCCTTTGGCACACCGTTTGGGTTTGTACGCTATCAAAACGGAATTTGAGGATTTGTCGATGAAAATTACCGATTCCGAGAACTATCGCTACATCGCTAGGAAACTGAACGAAACCAAGCGTTCCAGAGAAGCCTACGTCGAAAAATTCATCGCGCCCATCAAACGAGAACTGGATGAACTGCCAGAATTAAAAGGACGCTATCGAATTTTTGGACGCCCCAAATCCATTTACTCCATCTCTAATAAAATCAAGAAAAAGAATGTTGCTTTTGAGCAAATTTATGACCTTTTTGCCATCCGCATCATTGTTGACATTCCCAAGGAAAAGCTTGCTGCGGAATTGAGTCGCGAAGAACAAGCTTTGGTGCGAAAACGGCACGACCAAAAAGTAAAATTGATCTGCTGGTCGGTCTATTCTATTGTAACTGATATCTATCGCCCAATTCCAAAGCGACTCAAAGACTGGATCAATCGCCCCAAAGCGAATGGCTATGAGTCTTTGCACACTACGGTCGTTGGTCTGGACGGTCGTTTTGTGGAAATACAGATTCGAGATGAGCGTATGGATGCGGTAGCAGAACGTGGTTTTGCAGCGCATTGGAAATACAAAAATAATGCCTCCGAACCAGATGTTTACTCCATTTGGCTCGATAGTGTGCGAGATGTTTTGAACGATCCAAATTCTAGTCCAACGGAATTTTTGCAGGACTTCAAAAGTGGACTTTTTCAAGATGAAGTCTACGTCTTTACCCCAGAAGGGGATATGAAAATACTACCCAAAGGTGCGACGGCACTGGATTTTGCCTTTAGTGTCCACACGGATTTGGGATACCACTGTTCCAGTTTGATAGTGAACAATAAAATCGTTCCGCTTGGATACAGACTGGAAAATGGCGATCAAATAGAGATATTCACCAACAGCAAACAAAAACCAAGCGAATCTTGGATCAATTCTGTCATTACCAGTAAAGCGAAAAGTAAAATTCGCTCGGCGATGAAGGAAGAACGCCGAAAAGTAGGCGCACTGGGTAAGGAGCGACTGGAGCGAAAACTCAAAAACCTGAAAGTAGATTTTGATAAAGGCATTGAGTTTTTGGTAGATTTTTTGGGCTACAAATCGCACCTTGATCTCTACTATGACATTGCGACCGAAGCCCGTACGGTGCCTTCTATTTTTAAGGAGATCATGGTCGATCAAGGCAAATTGATGCCTAAACTACCGACGCCTGAAAAGGCAATGATAGATAGCGAAAGGCCGATCAATGACACCAGTAAGCCTCGAAAGACAAGTAAGCTAGGACTGTTCATCAACGACGAACCCGCCGAATTGTATCAATATCAGTTGGCGAGTTGTTGCAATCCAGTGCAAGGAGATTCTATCTTTGCCTATATAACGGTGAGTTCGGAGCTAAAAGTTCATCGTACGAACTGCTCCAACGCGCCTCATATGATGGCAAGCCACGGACATCGCGTTATGAAAGCGGAGTGGGCAACTACGGGTGAGCATACCTTTGTTGCGGACTTAAAAATTACGGGTTGGGACAATGGCAAAGGCGTGATACAGCGCATTTCCAATGAAATTTCTTCTACCTTGGGAATCAATATTCGCTCCTTTACGATGAGCGGAAACGAAGGCGTCTTTGAAGGAGAAGTGAGTCTTTTGGTCGCCAATAAAGACCAATTATATTTAGCAATCAAAGCCTTGAAAAAACTTGATAACGTCTCAACTGTTATTAGGGTGAAGTAATTATTAAGGTTTTTAGCCAATTATTATTATGCAGCAAGCCACAGAGAGTATTTTAAAAGAGGTGAAGCAGATTTTTTCTGCCTATTTGGAGCGCAATAGTTTTCGTAAGACGCCCGAGCGCTACGCTATTTTGAAGGAGATTTACCATCGTAATGATCACTTCGATGCGGAGGCTTTGTATATCCATATGAAAAATCAAAATTACCGAGTGAGTAGAGCCACTGTCTACAATACACTAGAACTGCTAGTGAATTGCGACTTGGTAAAAAAGCATCAGTTTGGTAAAAACCTAGCGCAGTACGAGAAGTCCTACGGCTACAAACAGCACGATCATCTGATTTGTGTTTCTTGTGGCAAAGTGCAAGAGTTTTGTGATCCTCGTGTCCAACAGATTAAGGATACTATGGCTAACTTATTCGGATTTGAAGTCTCACATCATGCACTTAACCTCTACGGAAAGTGTAAGGAGGATTGTTCCTCCAAACAAGATTTTTAGTGCATGAAT
The DNA here is from genome assembly GCA_038746215.1 of Bacteroidota bacterium. Taxonomy (GTDB): domain Bacteria; phylum Bacteroidota; class Bacteroidia; order Chitinophagales; family Saprospiraceae; genus JAAUTG01. The sequence continues at coordinate 3,286 of JBCDKV010000278.1, forward strand.
CGTTCGGAACACAAGGTGCAATCGGTAGCGGTCTATTGTGGCTCACAATTTGGAAATAAGCCTATCTACAAGCAAACGGCGGAAGCTGTTGCATTGGCTTTGGTCAAAAGAAATATAGCAGTAGTCTACGGCGGCGGAGACGTCGGATTGATGGGTGTTGTCGCTAATACTGCTTTGACCCATGGTGGAAAAGTGACGGGAGTCATGCCTAAGTTTTTGATGGAAATAGAAGGGCATTATGATCTGACGGAATCCATTATTGTGGATACCATGCACGAAAGAAAAACCATCATGGTCGATCGTTCGGACGGCTTCTTGATCTTGCCGGGCGGGTTTGGTACGTTGGATGAGTTCATGGAAATTACGACTTGGGCGCAACTTAAATTACACCACAAGCCCATTGGACTCTACAACGTCAACGGCTATTACGATCATCTCATCGCACACATCGACCATATGATTGCCGAAGGCTTTATCTTACCTATCTATCGCGATCTAATCCTAGATGATAATGATTTGGAACGTCTACTAGACCGCATGGAAGCCTACAGTCAGCAGCAAGCAACATCTGCTAAGCTCGAAGATGCTACCAACTAGCTATCACACCAATTCATTCTATCAGGTGCTTAAACGTTTCAATATAAGGGTCTCCGTCATTCAGTATTCGATTGGGCGTGTCTGGCACGACGATGTCTGGGACAACACCCAAGCCAATTGTATGGAGTTGCGCACGTAGATTGTATTGAGTTCTAGGAATCGTAAAAGTGATTTTAGTGTTGGGTAGTGTGATGAGTTCGTTAGGACCACCAGAGTTGACATAGGCACTTCCTCCTGACATTTCTCCTAGGATTTGTCCCCTTTCACTGTCCTTGAAAGTATTAGCGACGATGGCGGAACAAGAGTAGCTGCCACCATTTAAAAATAGGAAGACCTCGCCCTCAAAATGATGCTTGCGCCTAGGTTTAAAATAGTTGTCCCACTTGGTGTTGAGTTGCTTTCTTTTTCCATTTCGCATGACGTAGTAACTATGCACACATTGGAACGGATTTTGAAGCAGATACTGCAATAAATAAATTCCATTGCTGAGTGCACCTCCTTGATTATCCCTCAGATCAACTGCTAGATGCGTGATTCCTTTGGATGCTATGATTTGGAAAGCCTTGCTTATTTCTTTTTTGAATCGCTGCTGATAATCTTTTTTCAGTATTGTTTTATCAAATGATTTAATGGTGAGTATCGCTGCCTGACTGCTAGGTATCAGTTGTAATTGGATGCCACTGCTTACCTCATCATTCCTCATTGTTCTCATGGCGGCTCTGGTTTGTCCTTGAATACTGACTGCTTTGCGTTCACTAGTCGTGCTGATGTACTCAATATCGAACGTACTGGAAAAGCCATAGAAAAAGCTGTAATAAGCGGGAAAAAATTTGTAGAAAAGATGCTGTGGATAGCCCAAATTATCTCCATCTCGACCAATGTGCTGAACAATTGATGCTTGTATTTCTTCCACCGAAGTGCCATTTATTTTAGTAATGACGCTCCCCAGTGGAATACGCTGCGTGCTGTCCTGCTGACCAACCACAACGAGCTGATCGTTCATCAGAAATACGTCCAAAGGGAAAAGCGGTGCAGTATTGTAAAAGGCATTCAGGTGTTCCGCACTTGGGTAGATGTAAGCGTGTCCATCTTTTAGGAGGGGCGCAATGGAGGTAATAATTTTGAAAGCATCTTTTTTGCTGATTGTCTCGGGTAGTTGAAGTAGCTGTTCTTCAAACCACCGATCAATTTGTTCTTTGGAGCTGTACGTGTAAAGGTTTGGATGGTATTGTTCCAATTTGCACTTTAGGTACGCCAAATCCGTGCGTATTGCTTCATTAGAATAGGTTGTTGGTTGTGCCATCAGCGTGGCGTGTATCGCTATCAGGACAATGATCGTTAGCGTTTTGATATGTTTCATAGTTGGTGTGTAAAATGTGATATTGAGGTAGGATAATTGTGACAAATCCACAAATTCGTAAAAAAGACGTACTTGACACGCTTCAGATTAAGAACGCATTTTTGTTTTTGAGCGTCCCTAAAGCGCCAACTAAATTTTTGCGATTCATACAAACGTGCCTTGTTACTAGATATTTTTCTGAAAAAACGCAATTCGTCGTCATTTTTCAAGTGTACATCTCAAATTATTGGGAAAATTGACTAAAAACCCTTATATTTATATTGAGTTATAAGACCAAAATTTATTCAACAAACAAAATTAGATAGACATGATTGGACTTCCTGTTATGATTTTGGGTTTCATCGCACTGATTATCATACTAAATGGGATATTTACAGTGAAACAACAAACTGCGGTAGTGATAGAGCGATTTGGTAAATTTCAGAGTGTTCGTCGTTCTGGCTTACATTTTAAAGTACCAATGATCGACCGTGTTGCTGCACGAGAAAGCCTAAAAATACAGCAGTTGGATGTGCGGGTAGAGACTAAAACCAAAGATGATGTATTCGTGAGAATCAATGTTTCGGTACAGTATCGCGTACTGCCTGATGCCATCTACGATGCCGTTTACAAACTAGATAATCCAAACGGACAGATTACTGCTTACGTATTCGATGTAGTGCGAGCAGAAGTACCTAAGTTGAAATTGGATGATGTTTTTGAGCGCAAAGATGACATTGCCATTGCGATTCGTCGAGAGCTAGAAGAGGCGATGAATGATTATGGTTACGGTATCGTGAAAGCTTTGGTGACGGACATCGATCCTGACGAAGAAGTAAAAATTGCGATGAACCGTATCAATGCAGCCGAGCGTCAGAAGCTAGCCGCAGAATACGAAGCAGAAGCAGACCGTATTCGCATTGTTGCTAAGGCACGTGCAGAAGCGGAAAGTAAGCGTTTGCAAGGTCAAGGTATCGCCGACCAAAGAAGAGAAATCGCAAAGGGACTAGAGGAATCTGTGGAGGTATTGAACAAGGTCGGTATCAACTCACAAGAGGCGTCGGCTCTGATCGTCGTTACGCAGCACTACGATACGATGCAGTCTATGGGTGAAAACTCAAATAGTAACTTGATCCTGCTGCCAAATACACCAACGGCGGGTTCTGATATGCTATCACAAATGGTGACTTCTTTCGCCGCTTCTCAACAGTTGGGCGAAAATATGAAGAAGAACGATGCTAAAAAGAACGAAGCTAGACGCAATGGCGTAGGTGCGCATTAGTGGTCTAAGGCAATCGCAAGAAGGCTAGCCTTTGTTGATCTGTTGAAATTGTTGATTTGTTGAGCAGTCACGAATAA
>JBCDKV010000279.1:0-6580 GCA_038746215.1 Bacteroidota bacterium
TATTTCTTTTTTAGGGGTGCACGAAGTTTTGAACAACATTCGGAACAAGTCTTGGTAAGGCTCCTGAGATCGCGCAACAAGTATATCTAAAGATTTTTATGGACGGAAACACAAGTTGAAATTTGTGTTTCCGTCCGAAGAGACTTCCTGAGCATACTTGTTGCTCAATTTCCGTGTATTAACTCAGACTATTTCTAAGTAAAATATTAACGAAACTGAGCTTTAGTACACTCCCAGAGCTAGAAGATTTAGTTCTACTGAGTTCTTCGAGCGGCTGTCTTATGCTACTGTTCTTCATTAGAATCCCAGATTACGGCTATGCTAATCATTGACTAGTTCATCCAAAAAAGTGGACAAAGTTGTATTAAAAAAATCAGGTTGATCCATATTGGCATTATGAGCAGCATTAGGAATAATTACTAGCTTTCTACCTTCGGAATCTGCCCATTTTTGGCTATATGCCTGTACTTTTCCTGTTTTATCCTTATCACCGAAAGTAATTAGTATGGGAACGACTAGCGCATCTTCGTGTGCGTACGATTTCACACCTACATAAACTTCCTGCATCACCCGGCTAATTTCTATTTTCGTTGATCGCTTAAGCGTTTCTAAAGCATATTGTTGTCCTGATTTGCTTTGAGCAATTTGATTTGCAATAGTTTTGATTAAAGTATGGTAAGGATACCACCTCAAAATAAAAGGCGTGATGGCTAGTAGAAAATTATCTATTGTGGAAAAATACTTAGGATGCAATGGAGATGAACCTATAACGGTTAAGCTTTTCATCTTTTTCGGATACTTCCGTGCAAAAATTTGTCCAATGTATCCCCCCATGGATTGTCCGACAAAATGAATGGTTTCTATCTTTTCTTGCTTCAAAATAGCCAGCAATTCCTCACAACTATTCGATAAGTTAAAATTTTGATAGGGCTTAGATCGTCCATGAGCAGGGACATCCCAAAGTAAAACCGTGTAACTACTTTTAAAAGAAGCAGTTTGATGACTGAACAATTGATGATCCATTAATGCACCGTGCGTAAAAACAATTGTTTCTTTTTTTCTTTCAGATATCCAGTAATGTGTTACGCCCTGATTAGACGTTACCGTGTTGTGCTTCATCTATTTTCAAGTGCTTTATCAAGGCTTTTTTGATGGTAGTTGAAACCTCTTACTCGCCTAGTTGGTGTTCACCACATTCCATATCACCAAAAACCTACCTAATATTAAACAAGCGCGAAATCGTAAAACCTAGCCTGAATTCACCTTCCAACCAATTGCTGGTCGTGTTGGGAATATAGTCGGTTTCCATAATGCCACGTGTGTTGGTGAGGTTGACTTGAAAAATGTGTCCACCCGTATCAAATTCAAAACCAACCCCCAGCGGAATAGTGTAAGGCGACTCTTGAGACCGCGTAATAGGACTCTGTTCGCCATTCAGTGGCAGCGTCGCATCTACTAGGATACCGACCACTTTGGTCAGTTGAAAACGGGCTGCCCCGCCGATGGTGTAAGTGTCATTGGTATCCTCGAAAGCTACGATATTTCGATGCACAAAGCCAGGGGTAATTTGGATAGAAAAGCGATCAGAGAACTTGCGCCCAAGCATAATCTGCAAAGTGTAGGCGATACGATGCGAAGGCTTAGCGAAAAAGTTCAAGGCTTCTGGATTATCGCTTTTTTCCATAGTCGAAACCGTCAATACGCCCAGTGCCGTGACGCTGAAAGACCCCACTTGCCCTTCTTTTTGCTGTACCAAACGATACTTCGCCAATCCACTCACCAATTGCGACAAAGCACTACCACCCTTCGAACGATACACCCCAATATTCATTCGGTCTGTCAGTCCATACTCTCCTCCGAGCATAACATCCGTCGCGTTTTCCAAGCCATAAAAAGTCGGCCAGCCACCAGTGTCTCCAAACATATCACCAAAACGATGCCCAATACGAATATCCAGTTTTCGCTTCGGCAGCACCTCTACCGAATGTGCATTGATGATCCGTCGATCTTTAAAAGTCCGAAAGGTGTAGTCTTGGGCAGGTAGCAAAAAAGGAAGGATTAGGAGTGCGATTAGGGTATAATGCTGTTTTTTCATATGACAATTCTTAAATGTAGGAAAGAGTGTAACGGCTTAGGCTATTTTTTGATTTAAAATTAGGTATGTATGAACGAAGTTTTGAGCAATGTTTGAAATAAATCTTGGAAGCCTTTGAGATCGCGCAACAATTATGCTTAAAGGGGTTTTATGGACAGAAACACAAATTTTAAATGTCCAGTAGTTTGGCAAATCTGCACTTATACTTTGTAATAACTTGACAATGATTACCTTTTGCCTTACTGCCTAAATCTATCCTCTATGGCAATCGTTAAAAACTAGACTTTGGTTTATTGCACAGATTCCCTTGATTTTACTTTTTGGGGTCAATGATTATCGGTTAAACAAATAAACATATCAACATCATAAACAGAAAAAATTTTAGCGCTTGCCTTAAATCTATCCTTTCACTTAGATGACCCTTCATCTATTTGTTTTTTCTGCTCATATTCCTCAATAAACTCGCTGACAATATCACCAACGATGTCTTTGATATAGGATTTTTCGGCTTTGGCAATGCCTTTTAGTCGCTGCAATTTCTCTTCGTCAAACAAAAAAGTAACCCTGCGCTTTGGGCCATCTTCTATATCCACTTTACTGGACTCTACGGTTCTGCGAATCAAGACATCCAAACCCGTCGGTGGTTTACGACTTCTTTTTTTCAAACTCTTGTCGGGCTGATCCTTGATCGCCTTCACCTTCTCTTGCACACTTTCAACGATGGTACTCTCGAACAACGAACTCAAATCTTGGGCAAAACTTTTACCCGAAGATCGTGACTTTCGCACCTTTGGGGCAGGTCGACTTTCCGCTGCAAAGGGTTGATCGTTGCGCACATCGTCATCCTGCAAAGCATCCAAAAGTAAACTTTCCAATCCTGCTTTAAATCCCTTATTTTCAGTTAGTCTTGACACTTTTTTTGGTATTAGTAATGAATCGAGTCTCGCTTGAAAATTGGCAAGCTATCTCGTCGGAATAATGAAGTCGTACGAAATAATAATTATACGAATCTGAGTTTTCTCAACATTTAACACAAGTTTATTCGTAATGCGAATAACGGGTAAAATACTCCATTCCGTGCTAGTAACAGTTTTACTAAACTTTTGAAACTTAGCAAAGTGTTTGAGATCGCGCAACAAGTATGCTTAAAGAGTTTTTACGGACGGAAACACTGAGCATACTTGTTGCTCAATTTGCGGATATTGATCTGAACTACATCTGATTCAATGTCAAGAAGAATGAGATTTGTACAGTCGTTATTCACATTCGTACACAAAAAGTAGTTAATACTTTCTTTTTGAAATAAAGATGCCTGCTAACCCTCCATTCTTGCCACAATCTCCTTACTCAACGCCAAGTAATCCTTCGCACCCGAACTTGATTTATTGTAAGCAAAAATATCTTTCCGCTGAGCAGGTGCTTCTGCCAATGCCACATTATCGCGAATCGCCGTTGCAAACACCTTATCGCCAAAGTATTTATGAATGGTATCCACCACATCTCGGTTTAGCACTTTCCTAGCATCATACATAGTCGGAATGACGCCACCAATGTGCAATTCCTTATTCAAACGAAACTTCACTTTATCAATGACTTGCTTGATTTTCGCTAAGCCTTGCAGGGCTAAAAATTGAGTTTGCAATGGAATCAATACGCTTTGGCTGCTCGTGAGTGCATTCAAGGTCAACAAACCTAAGGAAGGCGGACAATCAATTAGAATATAATCGTATTCCTCCATCAGCGGATGCAGCAATTCTTTCAAAATGTATTCTCGACCTGCCTCGTTGATCAGTTCCATTTCCGCACCCGACAAATTGAGGTTGGAAGTAATAACGTCAAAATTATCCTTTACGGTGTAAGGCTCTAGCTCCGACTCGCCCCGCAATGCTTCGTATATCGTTACCCGCTGTCGTGGAATACCCAACGAAATTGTCAAATTGGCTTGCGGATCAAGGTCGAGCAACAATACTTTTTTGCCCAATTCCACCAAGCCCGCTCCGATATTGATGGTACTCGTTGTTTTTCCAACGCCGCCTTTATGATTCATCAATGAGATGACAATACCCATATGTTTCGATGATTTTTTTTACTGGTGACTCTGTTCCTCTTTTGGTAATTTGAGAATCTGATTACACTACTGGACAAACACAAATTGAAACACTAAGGATACTTAGAAACACTAAGAAAAGTAGCTAATGTAGCTATGTAATCAGCTTCTCTTTTGTTCTGTAATCTAAAATGTCCAGTAGTCTAGAATCTGATACTAGATAGCACGATTTTTGATTTACTTTGCTTTTAGCAAAATAGCTTTGACTTCCTTTGCTAATGCAGGTAAGTTATTTTTTATGATTTGCCAGACTTCTTCAGCATCTACTCCAAAATAATCATGAGCAACAATGTTCCTGAACTGCTTTATTTTTAGGGTCTTCGGTTATTTTTGTGGGAAATGAAAAAAGTACTTTTTTCATTTCCCACTAAAAGTGGTTTTGTGGAGAGAGAAAATTACATAATTTTCTCTCTCCACAAAATTCCCCGATGAGCCAGATATTTAAACATCTACTGACACCCCACAAGTCCAAAACCCTTAATTCTAAAGCCTCGTAGAGGCGAACTATGGGTAGAACTGTACAAATTTTCTTGATCTAAGCGCCGTAGGTGCGAGCTGTAACATCGTCATAGTACGTATCTACGGCACTTGACAACATTTTTAGCATCTTTTCTACCTAATAGTACATCCCTAAAGGGATTTTTGGATGTGTAAAAATTTGTGGGGTGGTTGATAGATTTAAAAATATCTGTTTCACAACCTCAAAGGTTTAACCAAGACCTATTTTGAGTACTTTCAAAACTTCATTATTATACCTAATGGATAACTGTACCCATCACTTTTATTCTTCTGCACGACCTAAGTTATCAATACGAAAACAAAATAAGAATGTTGTGAACTGGTCAAATTACGTCTTTTTACGTCAAGCGCACAAATAAAATATATAAAATATTCTCTTCAAGCATTTTCTTTTCATATTCTACTACTTGCTTTTGTCGAAGAAAGGCTAAATTCGCGGCTCGTTTTAAAAGCGGTGGAACTAGCTTTAGCTTTTAAACGTAAAAGTTGTTAAGTTTATCAGGAATTCAACAATTCAACAAAATGTCAAACATAAAAATCACTTTACCCGACGGCAGTGTACGAGCATACGAGCAAGGCGTGAGTGCTATGGAAGTCGCGCGATCCATTAGTGAGGGACTAGCGCGAAATGTACTAGCCGCAGAAATCAACGGGCAAGTGCGCGATGCAAATCGACCCATAACGGCAGATGCGAGTGTCAAGCTACTGACTTGGCGCGACGACAAAGGCAAAAATACCTTTTGGCATTCTTCGGCGCACTTGATGGCAGAAGCATTGGAAGCACTATATCCTGGCGTAAAATTCGGTATTGGGCCAGCTCTGGAAAGTGGGTTTTACTACGACGTAGATTTGGGAGAAGGCAAAACTCTATCCACTAATGATTTGCCGAAAATAGAAGCAAAAATGTTGGAATTGGCACGTACCAAAAGCGAATACGTTCGTAAAGAAGTGCCAAAAGCAGCAGCCATCACCTATTTTGAAGAAAAAGGAGATCAATACAAATTGGAACTGCTGAAAGACCTGAAAGATGGGGAAATTACCTTCTACACGCAAGGTGGTTTTACTGATCTTTGTCGTGGGCCACACATCCCGAATACAGGAATGATTAAAGCCGTGAAATTGACTAATGTGGCGGGGGCGTACTGGAAAGGCAAGGAGGGTAATCCCATGATGACGCGAATCTATGGCATCACGTTTCCGAAGCAAAAAGAGTTGAAGGAATACTTGAAGATGATGGAAGAGGCCAAAAAGCGTGACCATCGTAAATTGGGTGCAGAACTGGATTTGTTTATGTTCTCCAATCGAGTGGGTTCTGGTTTACCGATTTGGTTGCCAAAAGGAAATGCAGTGCGCGAGCGTTTGATGAACTTTTTACGGGAAGAACAAGAAAAACGAGGCTACCAAATGGTGACTACGCCCCATATTGGAAGGAAGGAATTGTACGAAACATCAGGACATTACGAAAAATACGGCGAAGACAGTTTTCAGCCTATCAATACCCCAAGAGAAGGAGAAGCGTTTTTGTTGAAACCGATGAATTGCCCGCATCATTGCGAAATTTATGCACATCGCCCACATTCTTATCGCGATCTGCCCTTGCGTATTGCCGAGTTTGGTACGGTTTATCGTTACGAACAAAGTGGTGAATTGCACGGGCTGTCTAGGGTACGTGGTTTCACGCAAGATGATGCGCATATCTTCTGTACGCCAGAACAATTAAAAGAAGAATTTTTGAATGTTTTGGATTTGACCAAAGCAGTCCTAGCCAAAATGGGATTTGAAGATTTTACCGCTCAAATTTCACTGCGCGATCCCGACAATGACGAGAAATACATCGGAACGGATGAAAATTGGGAAAA
>JBCDKV010000280.1:0-6575 GCA_038746215.1 Bacteroidota bacterium
CCTCCACTTAAAATATCAGCAAATGCGTCTAAATTCCTTCCTGTTTCCCAATTCAATCCATAGGTAAACAGGCTTTCAGCATATTTATGAAATGCTTTTTTAGTTTTAAATTTATTCCCATTTATTATAAATTCTTTCATCCGTTTGATTCGTTTCTCTTTTTTTTTGCTGACCGCCAACAACGGTATAACCATACATGTGTGTTTATATTGCCAATGGCAAAGCCATTTGTAAACGATTGTAATTGACTACAAAATACTGTCTTGCAGCAACTTACAATTTCCCCCACACTAGCTACCGCTATCATATTACAAAAATCTATGTATGTTTTTTCTATTCAATATCTATATCATCTAAAGGACTTCTAAGCTGTTTTCGATACTGATCCGAAATGTGTAAATAAATTTCAGTGGTAGCGATAGAAGCGTGTCCTAGCATCTCTTTTATCACATTGAGTGCAACTCCATTTTCCAAAAGATGCGTCGCAAAACTATGTCTCAGACCGTGAAAGGTGACATACTCATTGACCATTGCTTTTTCCTTTGCCCTACTAAATATATACTTGACTAGGGTAAAACTTATCCATTTTGAAGGTCTTTTTTGTCCTTATTTTTTACTTTAAAAATAGTCAAATATCCAGATATACTCCCATTTTCAAAGCAAAAACTAAGAACAAAACTCCCTGCTTCAAAAAGTACAATTCTTACCCTAATCAAGTACAGCTTGTATGGAACTTTCACTATACTGACTTCCTTTTTCTCCCTCAAAAAGCCAATATTTCGGTGAATAAGTGGAAAGATAGGCTTTTGTGATGGTAGCAGCTTTTTCGGAAAGCAACACATAACGATCTTTATTGCCCTCAGCAGACTTTACAAATATACACTTTCTACTGAATAAAATATCTTTTACTCGCAAATTTAAGACTTCATTTCTTCTCAGTCCTGCGGAATAGACTAAGGCGATAATAGCCCTGTGCTTGATGTTTGTTATCGCCTTTAGTAGTAAGACTACATCATCCCCAAAAGTAGCTTTCAGTGCTTCAAAAGCTGATTTGGTGTAGGGCAAATGCCAGCAACGCTTGGTCTGTGACCATTTTCGCCCTTGGATTTGCTTGACTTTGGCAATGATGTTTGCGTTGCGCTCAAAATCAAGTCGGATGCGCTTTTCGCCTCGGTGTTCTATTGCTTGGACTTGGATTTTCATGTTGCGGTGGTCGTTTTGATTTTTGCAAAGATATACAAAAAATTAGGCGGTCGGTTTCTCCGACCGCCTAATCAGCTTACTCTTTCGTCAACTTTTTCACATTGTCATCGGGTACGCGATCAATCAATAAATACCTCGGATCAATACCTGCTTCGTAGGGCAGTTCATCCACCACCACGGTAAAAGTATTTTGCTTTTGATGCAGGCGTTTGCGCTCCAGATAGAGTGGTTCTCCAAATCGCTTGGCCGTTTCCGCTTTTTTGTAAACCCCAATATCCACAAAATCATTGAAAGGAATCGCTGTTTCGCTACCCGTACTATCTGCTCTAAACTTCTCTACTTCCACTTGAAAAGTCACTTCGTATTTGCCATTGTCTAGTGCTTTGTAGGTAGCTTCAGTCGTTCGATTGCTGTAAAGGGTGATGCTGCGGAAGAGATCATCCAGCAAATAGGAAAGGCTATCGGGCGTCACTTTTTTGAGTTCTTCCATAAAGACCAAAGAAGTCGTGTAGGGTGGTTCTTGATAGGCCACCGCCTCGGCGAAGCGACGCAATGCGGTATTCAGGCTATCTTCTCCGATGTATTCTCTCAAAGCGTACATGACTACGCTGCCTTTGCGATAGTGAATATAGGGCTGATTTTCTACTTCCATCAGGGGAACTTCTTTTTCGCGCTCGCCACCACGCCCACGTAGATAGCGATCCATTTCGTACTCCAAGAATTGGCGCATTTTGTTTTTACCGTATTCTTTTTCCATGACCATTAAAGCCGAATATTGCGCAAAAGTCTCAGAAAGTAAAGTTGCGCCTTGCATCTCTGCCCCAATGACTTGATGCGCCCACCACTGATGCGCCATTTCGTGTGCCACCACGTAGTAAACGCCATCTATCGCATCTTCTTCTTTCAAATTGGCGATGAAACCAATGCTTTCCGAATAAGGCATAGTACCTGGAAAAGCTTGTGCAAAACTGGCAAAACGCGGAAACTCAATGATGCGAGCCTGCTGATGCGGATACGGCAGGAAATTATTAGAAAAGTAGGACAAAGAATTTTCCATCGACTTCAGCATCTTATCTACATTGTATTCGTGTCCTTTGTGGTAATAAACTTCCAAATCCACGTCCTTCCATTTGGCTTTCTGAACCTCATAGTCTGCGGACATGAACATGTAGAAATTCAGAACGGGTTTATCCAAAGCGTACTCAAAATAGCGTCTGCCATTTTCCTCCCAATCTTTAATTAAAGCACCTGGCGCAATTGCAATTTGATCGGCAGAGGTGCTAATCGTGGAGCGGACATTCACCCAATCGGCATCGTTGGAAATGTAGTGATTGCCACAAGCATCCGAGCAACTAGCCGTCAGTTTATGCATGCGGTCGCGTTTGGGCAGACCGTATTCTTTTCTGGTATCATTATCACTTAGTTCGCCTTGTGCCACATAGCCCATCACTGGCATGAAACTGGTATTATCCACAAATGTCCCATTCTGATTGATACGCTCAAAGCTGACTTCGTTTTCGATGCCTTCGGAAATGTATTCGGAATGCACTTTGTATTGTATTGAATCGCCTGCTCGCAAAGGTGTTGTTAGGGCATAAATAAAGTAATTCAAATTTTGGTCTTCGTGCACCAATTTGGCGTTGGGTAAGTCAATATTTAGCTTAAACTCGCTTGGCACAGAAAAATGAATCGAATCTATTGGATGATCGTGTTTGTTTTTGATCCAAACTGCTGCATCAGCAATGAAGTTTCGCTCTTTTGGAAAGACTTGAATATCATAAGTAATATCCGTTATTCTGGGCTGTGGGATACCTTCGTATTTCTTATAAGCTTTTTCATAGTCAACGGACTGCTGTTCCGATTGCTTTCGGGTCTTATATTCGTTGAGTACTTCTGCATTGTAATACAAAAAGCCACCTGTGCCTAACCAAAGCACGCCTAGTATCGCCGTGACGAAAAGGGTTCTTCTATCAAAGCGTTGCTTTGCAATTCGGAAACGATCGCTTACATTCAGTGCTTTTCCTCTGATCCACATCAAGATACCGCCCACCAGCAACAGTGCCGAAAAGAACAACCAGTAAATATTGTACCAAGTTAGTCCTTTAGCAAAAGGCATCATTTTACTCATATCGGAATAGGTATGGCTAGGCGTTTCTCCAAATATGACTAGATTGCTGCTCACATCCAAGGCATTCCAAACGAAAGCATTGAGGAGAATGAATACAATGAAAGTGAAAAAGCCTAGATACATATTATTGACCAATACCTGTATCAACATAGCGAGCGCAATCACAATAGTGAATGCCGCCAAATCTATGACTAACAATTCTTTGAAGTAAACCCCCAACTCAAAATTGGTGTAGCCTTTAGCGGCTTGCGTAATGACGCCCAAAAGAATAGATACTGACAGGATAATTGCCGTGACACCGACCAGTGCCACAAATTTGGAGAGGAAAGGCACCCAAGAAGGGAAAGGCGAAGCATCAAAAAATTCGTTCATTTTGGCATTGCGCTCCTTCCAAACCAATACCCCACTGTAGTAGGTAATAATGATGATCAGGAATAGATAGAGTGTTCCTCGGATTGCATCGGTCACGATGTAAGTGACGGGATAATTGCCTGTGCCGTACCAAGTGTCGGCTTGACTGATGCCAGAAAGCATATTGAGGATGCCAAAGACTAGGATTACAATGAAGGCGGTACTTTTAATCGTACCAAAAAATTCGAGCCTGACTTGATGGCTAAACTGCGCAAAGTAGGTGGCTGCGTTGTCCTTCAAATTGACTTTTGGCAGGGCTTTCAATTGCTGAAAACTTTGTTTCATGGCAGGAGAAGCACTGACTTTCTTTCGTTGCTTTCTGCTTTTGCGTCGTGTGAAAGAAAATCGAAAATAGGTGAAGGCAAAAATCAAAAAGGCAATGACGATCCAAAGTAAACGATTCAGCAGCATTGGACCACTCAGACTTAGCCACATGGTATTTTTATCATCTAGCGTCCAGTACTTGGTGAGCAGATTGAGCGGATTGATACCAAATGGATCAAAGATCATGGCGAGTTGCTCATTTTCTAGGTCAGAAAGCATATCGCCCGCAATCCCATAGCCTACCAATAGCAGCAATGCCCCCAAAAAAGAAATAATCGTATTTCTAAATAAAGCAGCAAAAGCAAAAATAATCGCACCCGCCAGTAACGTATTAGGCAAAAGGAAGAGGAGGAAGCTATTCACATAAGGTGCTAATTGGAATGCGCCCACTTTATCCGCATCAGCGGCTGGAAAAATAGGCGCGAGCATAATCGCCAAGAAAATGCCTAGCAATGGAATGAGCGAAGTCAACACCCCACTGCAAAAGCGACCAAAAAGATAACCAAATTTATTCAAAGGCGTGGTGAAAAGAATCTGATCGTATTTATGGTTGTAGTCCCGCAAAGCAGAGGTATTCATAAAAGCGGTAGTGACCACCACAGATATTAAGCTCATCAGTGCGGCGTATTGCATGATGGAATAGGGCGAATTGATATTGACGTTGCCCATGCCTCTACCAACGGTGATGTCATCGCTCAGTGTCGCCCCTAAAATCAATAGAAAATTGATTAGGAAGAAGATGTAAACCATCGGTTGTTTGAAGCGGTTTTTGAAATCGAAAGTAAAGAATTCCCAGAACATGATAATGATTTGAATTACGAATATTGAATTATGGGTGTACGAAGTCGCATTTTTCTTAACATTTTACTTGAAAACAGCCTGAGTCAATGCAAGGAATTCGCGCAACAAGTATGCTCAGTAATTCTCTTCGGACGGAAACACAAATTTCAAGCATACTTGTTGCGCGATCTCAGGAGCTTTATAGGATTTATTCCAGTATTACTTAAAACTTCGTACACGACGAATATTGAATACAGAATAATGAAGTCGCCAAGTAAGACGTGTACTTACTTCGACATTCGATATTCCTTGTTCATCATTCGATATTCACTTCTCCCATTACTTTAGTAAAAAATACATCTTCCAAATCAGCTTCTACGGCATGAAAACCATTGCTTGGATCGGTCGAACTCACAATATGGATCACGGGACGACCAGAAACTAATTTGCTGGAAATGACTTGATACTGAGCTTCGTATTGTGTCATTTCCGATTTTTCGATGGCTTTTTCCCAAATGGTATCTCCCAATTGATCTATGGCATCGGAAGGTTTGCCGCTGTAAAGTAAATTACCGTGATTGATGATCGCCATATTGGAACACAACTGCTTGACATCCTGCACGATATGCGTAGAAAGAATAACGATGACATTTTCTCCAATCTCGGATAGCAAGTTGTAGAAACGGTTACGCTCACCAGGGTCGAGACCTGCCGTAGGTTCATCCACAATGATGAGTTTGGGTGCTCCAATGAGGGCTTGTGCAATACCAAACCGCTGGCGCATCCCACCAGAAAACCCACTCACGGCTTTTTTGCGGACTTCGTGTAAATTGACGCGTTCTAATAGGGCATCGACTAGGTTTTTGCGCTCCGATTTATTGGTTACGCCTTTCAGGACTGCCATGTGGCCCAACAAATCTTGCGCACTCACCTTAGGATAGACCCCAAATTCCTGCGGTAGATAGCCCAACACTTTTCGCAATTCGTGTTTCTGCTGTAAGACGTCTAAGTTGCCCAATTGCACCTTGCCCGAATCGGGTTCTTGCAGCGTAGCAATGGTGCGCATCAACGTCGATTTTCCCGCACCGTTCGGTCCGAGCAGTCCGAACATGCCCGTGGGGATAGTGAGTGTGACGTCGTTCAGGGCTTTCACCCCATTGGCGTAGGTTTTGGATAAGTTTTGTATGTGTAGTTGCATCGCACTGTGTTTTTTATTCTATGAGCATGAAAGAACAATAATTCTCGATTCTCGGAGCTGATCTTTTGCTCCCAAATTTTGCCAAGAAGCATCACAGTAGCGCTGCTATACTTACATTTTTTGACAAAATCTGGAAACAAGAACGCTAGTTCAAGAACCTGAATCTATTATTATGTGAATAACGACTATGCATATCTCATTTTTCTTGAGACTTGACTCAGATACAGTTCAGGTCAATATCCGCAAATTGAGCAATAAGTATGCTTCGTAATTTTCTTCGGACGGAAACACAAATTTCAACTTATTTTTCTCTAAAAAATAAGCTGGAATTTGTGTTTCCGTCCATAAAAAACCTTTGGGCATACTTGTTGCGCGATCTCAAACACTTTACTAAGTACAATGTAAACTAAATAAATTCACCTTTTGACGGTCTCTTTTGAAATCTATCTGTGTTATTTTTTTGCAGGAATAACTCGTTATGCCAGAAAAAAATGCCTTGATATATTCCAAAATAGCCTCGGTCAAAAAGCA
>JBCDKV010000281.1:0-6545 GCA_038746215.1 Bacteroidota bacterium
AACCGCTAGCATGAGTGAGCGCTCCCGAAGGGTGAACGAACGATCCCTGAGGGTAAAAGTCCAGTGGACTTTTAAGTGAGAGAACCACGCTAGTGGATGGGTGGCAGAACATTCAAGCGAATGAACCGCAAAGCGGACGGGAGGGGATGCCTTATCTACGCTTGGTCATAAATCGGGAAGTTATTATTTGACCGTTACTAAATACGAAATAGAATCAAAATAAAATTAGAACCAACATGCAGTACATACTTGCCCTCGATCAAGGAACAACCAGTTCAAGAGCTATCCTATTTGACAAAGACAGCAATATTTGTGGGGTTGCACAGCAGGAGTTTACACAAATCTATCCGAAGCCAGGTTGGGTAGAGCACGATGCGAATGAAATTTGGCAAACCCAGCTCAAAGTGGCGCAAGCAGTGCTGCGTAAAAATCAGGTGAAAGCCAGTCAGATTGCGGCTATTGGAATTACCAATCAGCGAGAAACGGCAGTAGTGTGGGATAGAAATACGGGTGAACCCATCCACAATGCTATCGTTTGGCAAGACCGAAGAACGGCTGGAATTTGCGATGAATTGAAGGCAGCAGGAGAAGAAGCTTATATCCGCGAAAATACGGGCTTGGTTGTGGATGCCTATTTTTCGGGAACAAAGGTAAAATGGATGCTAGATCATGTGGAAGGTGCAAGAAAACAGGCAGAGGAAGGATCGCTATTGTTCGGTACAATTGACTCTTGGTTGATTTGGAAATTGACGGGTGGCAAGCAACACATCACTGATTACACCAATGCTTCTCGTACTTTGATGTACAATATTCGCCAATTGAAGTGGGACGATCATATGCTGGAAGTGCTGGACGTACCCAAAAGTATGTTGCCAGAAGTCAAAGCTTCGAGCGAAGTCTACGGACATACTGTTTCTTATCTGTTGGGTGGCGAAATTCCTATCGCGGGCATTGCGGGCGACCAACAAGCCGCGATGTTTGGTCAAGCTTGCTACGAAGTGGGCATGGCAAAAAATACTTACGGTACGGGTTGCTTCATGCTAATGAATACGGGCGAAACACCCGTTGCTTCCCAGTCGGGACTACTCACGACTATTGCTTGGGGCATTGATGGGAAAGTGCAATATGCACTGGAAGGTAGTGTTTTCATTGCTGGTGCTGCCATACAGTGGCTGCGTGATGGACTCAAACTGATAGATAGTGCCCCCGATTCAGAATATTTTTCTAGCAAAGTGCCAAGTACGGATGGCGTTTACGTCGTACCTGCCTTTGCAGGACTAGGTGCGCCCTACTGGGACATGTATGCTAGAGGAGCGATCTTTGGCTTGACTAGAGGGACTTCCAAATCGCATCTAGTTCGAGCTACTTTGGAATCATTGGCCTATCAAACTAAGGACGTACTGGACGCTATGGAAAAAGATTCTGGCGTGAAATTGCAAACCTTACGCGTAGATGGCGGTGCGAGTGCGAATAACTTATTGATGCAATTTCAGTCTGATATTTTGAATACTGCCGTGGAGCGACCTACCATCATTGAAACCACGGCTTTGGGTGCTGCCTATCTAGCAGGCTTGGCAGTGGAGTACTGGAAAATGGAAGAAATCAACAAAAGTTGGCAACTCGACCAACGCTTTGAGCCTGAAATGGAAGCCGACAAGCAAAGTAAACTCTATAAAGGTTGGCAAAAAGCGGTGAAGCGGACAATGGATTGGGAGAAGGATTAGTTAGTGAAAGCATTAAACAAATCAACAGTAAATAATGCGAATAACGACTGTACAAATCTCATTTTTCCTGACATTTGACTCAGATATAGTTCATGTCAATATTCATAAATTGAGCAACAAGTATGCTTAGTAAGGCACAAGAAATAAAATTACATTCTTAGAGAAGCTATCCATAATCATAAAATTAAAATTTTTACTTCGTAAAAATTTTAATTTTGGGTGGTCTTTTGGACAGAAATGAGGTTGTTCTTAGTGATTTTTTCCAAAAATCATTAAGAACAACCTCATTTCTGTCCGAAAGGGGCTTTTGAAAATGGAATGAAAATTTATTTCTCTGGCATTACTCAGGCTATTTCCAAGTAAGATGTTGAGCAAAATGAGACTTCGTACATCCTCAATCCAAAATGTAGCATAAATTGAAATCTATTCCATCAAACACCAAAATAGCGTCGTTTTGCATCTTTGATGTAGAAGGGCGCTATTTTAGTTATACCTTTAGTCGAAAAGTAATACAGAACATATTCAAATAAACTGCTACCTTGACAGAACAACAAATTATAGAAGCTTGTGAACGAGGTGATCCAAAAGCACAAAAATGGATTTACAATCGCTTTGCGCCAAAGATGTTTGGGGTATGTCGACGCTATGTAAAATCCTCAGCGGATGCGGAAGATGTACTGATCGAAGGTTTCTATAAAGTACTCACAAAAATCCATCAATACGGTGGCAATGGCAGCTTTGAAGGTTGGATTCGGCGTATTATCGTCAACGAAGCCCTGATGTTTTTACGTAAGAATAACCCGCTGAAAAACGCGACGGATTTAGAACATATCGACATTGTAGAACATCAAGTATCCGTCTTGGAAGCACTAAAAGTGCAGGATATTCTGAAATTTTTGCACCAATTACCGACTGGCTATAGGACTGTTTTCAATCTCTATGTAATAGAGGGTTACAAACATCGAGAAATTGCCGAACAACTTGGCATTAGTATCAATACCTCTAAATCGCAATTGATTTTAGCTAAAAAAAGATTGCGGCAATTATTGATTGAGCAAAATTATGTTACAGAATAAGGCGAAGTGAGTGAAAACACAGATTTGAGAGCTTAGAAGTCAGACACTAAATGCTTATAATCAGCGATAATGAAAGAAAAACAAGATATATTTAAGCAATTCAAAGAACAGGCAGATCAACTAGAGGAAATGCCCTCCAGCAAGGCTTGGGAACGCTTGGAGACCAGATTGCAAGGCAAAGCGCAACCTACTACTGCCAAAATTGTGCGCTTTCGGACTTGGGCAGTGGCGGCATCTTTGCTAGCAATTCTTAGCATCATTTCTATACTATCTACCTTTCTGATACAGCCAGAAGAACGCTACGCAGAAGCCGAAATTGAAGCAATAACGGAGATTTCAGCATCAGAACCTTTGCTGCTAAGCGATGCTCCAAGCTATGATGTCTATAACTTACAGCAACATTACCGCAAGGGGAAAATAGAGGAAGGGAGTGCGACCAAAAAGCTAGTAGCAGCAGTCAATTATTTCTACAACGATACAAAAACACAAGTAGTAGAAGAGACCACTGACAGCAAAAAAGAAGTGGCAGTGACCGAAAATATTCAAGCTTTGACTACCGAACCAAAGGTAAATTTTAATTGGTTGGAAGGTAGCTGGAAAGGAAAGATAGCAGCGGGCAATTCGGTAGAAAACTGGCAAAAAATAGACGGCATCTTCTATGGAGAAGGCTATCTCATACAACAATCTGATACGGTATTTATGGAACGTATGAAGATCGTGAATAAAGGAAAAGACTGGTTCTATGTGCTACAGCTAGACCCCTATTCTAATGCTTCTGTCTACCAATTGGAAACTGCTAGTCCACGCAAGATAATTTTTGCGAGCGACACTCAAAAATTTCCTGCTAAGGTAGCATTGATTCGCAACGAAAATGGTGGGTTTTCCACGCAGCTACTCGCTAATAAAAGTATCGAGTTATCACCCACACAACTGGACTTTTTGACTAAAAGAAATGTACTTTTGATTGATCGTGCCGTTCGTAACTTGGTACGGAAGTAGTGGCATAATGCGAACAGTTGGAAAAGGCGTTTTGAGTATTGATGCACTCTATTTGGGATAGAAATACGTTTTCTTTTTGTTGACTAGGAATCAAAAACGCTAAATAATGCAAGTGGAAAAACACGAATAGGTACTAAAGTCACTCCTCCAAATATCCCTCAGGCAATCGCCCATAAATCTCCTGATAGCACTGCACAATCACAGGCGGCGGATTGTACTTGGCCTCCTCTTTTCGTGCTTCGTAGTCTTCATCTAGTTTTCGCTGAAATTCGGCAACTTCCTTGCGCTTTTCTTCTTGCTCTAGTTGTTGCTGCATCGCTGTAGCAGGATCGTAGTTTTTAGGGTCATCTTTTTCTTCATCAGGACGATCAAAAGAGATCAAAAAGGTTCTAGGAAAGGCATATTTCCAATCGCAATCAGCTGCTTTTAATCGGGTGAAAAAGGTGTTGTAAATGGGGCGCAAATCTTCTACTCTATCTTCTAGAAACTGATCCGCACAATAAAAATCCAAATAAACAAACTCTGCTTTGCTAGGATAATATTCATTCAACAAATCAGCAATGAATCTTCCCGATCCTCTGAATGAGCCAAGTGTGTGGACTTCACCTTCCGCATTGATGACGTCATGGTTGTTAGAGAAGATTGTCCAAAGTACGCTGCCGAGCAAATCTTTGAGTTCGTGATCTTCATCTAGCTCGCTCGTATCTCTATTCTCCAAAATCATAAAATCGGGCATCTCGATTCCCTTCTCTTTGAGCATTCTATTGAAGTCTTCAAAGTATTTTTGACTTTCTTGATCTTTCTCCTTTGTAGTCGATTCTCGCTCAATGTAGTAAAGGCTGTTTTTCCAGCCATTGGGCGCTAGAAAAGACATCCACCAATTTATATCATCGATGAGTTGGCGGAGGAGAGCGGTATTTTTTTCTTGTGAGGCGCGTGGTTGTTCCATAAAATATGACAGTAAAATTTGGGACAAAGATAGTCACATCTTAGAACGCTGTCAACTTAGTATTTTTTGATTGGTGCTTATTTCTTGGGCGATTTAGCAGATATTTGTCCTTTGGATAATTATCATAGTGCAAACGATAGGCTTCTTTCCAAAAGCCTATCGTCTCAATGGCACGGATATTTCTTACCGCACAAACGGCTTCGTCTGAAAGCCAAACCTAGAACTCAATCTCACAAAATACATTCCAGCAGGATGATTGTAAAGATGTAGATGCTCATAAATTTCTTGTTCAGGATAGGCCGCGTTAAAAACATAGCTACTCATCAATCTGCCTTGCGCATCAAAGACTTCTAAGAAGTGCGTGCCTTCTGCTTGTGCGGTGAAAAAGAGATACAATTCTTCGCTTGCATCATCAAAACTGAGTAGTAGGTTATAATCCGCTTTTGCTTTGATGTGCTCCGTGCTGACAGGTGTTCCTCGATTGCTGTTGTCGAAAGTAGGAGAAGGTGTTCCCATCAAGCAGCGACCAATTTGAGGGAAGCTATCTGTGATGACGTAAAAGTAGTCGAAAGTTTCTGTGCCTTGTGCGGTAGTCAGCGTGATGGAACGTTCGACACCATTACATTCATCCAAATCACCAACGATAGGATCGTACTCAAAGTCGCGGGTATATTTACCATTATAAGGTCCGCAAGGTGCGGAAATACCATCGCCAGGGCGGTCACCTGCTCTTACTTTATAGCTTGGTTGCAGCAGACTCAATTCCCCATTTTCGCCGGGTCCAAAACGATAGAGAATGGGGAAACCATCGGATGCCCAACCTACTTGAATCACTGCTTCGGGTGCATCTGTATTGGTAGAAATACCCGTTTCAATGGCTTCTGCCAAGCCAAACATATTACCGTGATAGTGGTAGCCTTGTCCGCCCGTATGTGCAGAAGAACAATCCAAAGCCACCAAATCTCTTCCTTGCCCTTGATTGGTGGTCGGCTCGAATACCCAATCCCAATTGTATTCGCCCGTTTCGGTGTTTTCAAAGATGAAAGGCTGAGCAGGTGCAGGTGCCATCAGCACGCCATTGATCGCTACGCCTAGGTATCTCGCAGGACGACCATTGTCTCGTACCACAGGTGTTGGATTGGCAGCTATCGTCGGGAAAGCATCTATTTCAAATTCGTAATTGATAGGCGCAGGAATGCCGTTGGGACTATTTTGGTTAAAGCAGTAGTCGTGGTTGGGGAAATTATTGGTATTGATTTTTCGGATGCTTCCTTCTATGGTCTCTTCATAAATACTCGTTATATCAGGTGTTTCGCAGCAGCCAATATTAGTCGTACTCAATGAATTATCGTGTGTACATTCGGCTTGTTCGTTGCAGTCATCCACGCTCACCTCGTCTCCATTCAAAATCCCATCTTGGCAAGACCAAGCATCAATCCTTATCTGAGCTTCCTCTTCTAGTGCTTCCTTGATTGCCAATTGCTCTTGATTCAATTGGTCAATCAAATCATCCGCTTCAAAAGGATCATTGATTAAATCATAGAATTGCTGACGACCATCTTCGTAGCTAATCAATTTGTAACGCTCATCCCGAATTGCCCAACCTAAAGTGTCACCCGTAAAACCTTCCGTAAAATTGAATAAACTGCTAGCAGCGGACTCATCTGTCAATAAGTCTTTGAAACTAAAACTATTGTGAATGCCACCTTCCAAATCAACTCCTGCCAGTTCAAGCACTGTTGCATAAATATCTAGCGTATTGACCAAAGCGTCTTCCTCTTCCCCAATTCGCGTCAC
>JBCDKV010000282.1:0-6533 GCA_038746215.1 Bacteroidota bacterium
GTTATTCGCATTATTTACTAAGTTTTTAGCCTGCTCTTCTAAGATTGGAATTTGAACACATTGGATCGGTAAGCCCTTAGGATTGCCGAGCCTACTGTTACTAGCTGCTCGGCAACGTACTCGTGAAAGCTTGCAAAAAAAATAAAGTTTCCGTCCATAAAAAACCTTCAGGCATACTTGTTGCGCGATCTCAAGGGATTGACCAAAGACTATTTCGAGTATTACTAAAAACTTTGTACACGACTATATCTGAATTACAAAAGTAGTTGACATTTTAGTGCTCAAATTACCGATAGCCAACAACCAAATACTTATACAAAATCTGATGAAATAAGCGATGTCAACTGCACATTTTGTATCTTTGCGCCCTTAAATCAAAAAAGATGCAAAAGACAAATGTATTTGACCATTTTCGGCGGCAAAGTGGGCAAGTCAAAAGCAAAGTGCAGCGGGTAGAAACGGTCTATTTTCAGATCATGTTCGATGATTTTGGAGCATATTTACAGACCGTAGATGAGAAGGCTAATGTGGTGGAAGTGAGCTACTTAAACTACAGTGGAGCGGAGCGGCAGGTGCTGCGTTTGCTGGAACAAATACAAGAGCGCAACAGTTTTTTGATAGATTGGGAACGGCCAGAAGATCAGATTTATCTTGCCGAGCATGATTTCTTGTTGGAAGCCCTCAAAGCTTGTGATAATGTCATTGACGACAATCGGGAGCTATTGACATTCGAGCAAGAAGTGGCTAGCGTAAAATTGGTGCTAAAAACCGATACGAGCCAAGAAGGCAAGACCAAGCTCATCAACAGTAATGTCGTCACCGAAATAAAAGGGACACAAATTGATAGCTTCCAAATCATTAACGAAAGTTATCTGCTAGCGGGCAATAAAGTCATCGAAGTGGAATCTTTGGGTGGTAATTTTGCGAGCCTTTCTTACTTCAATACGGTGCTTTCCGAAGAGGAACTACCAATCTTCTTGTCTCTCTTTTTCTCCAATATTGAGCAAGTTAATCGCTTGGTGTACGAAGACTATCGTCTAGCGTTTTCGGAAGATCCCATCAAAGCTTCTCCTTGTTTGGTTTTTGAAAAAATTGATACCGATGAGTCGCTACTCATGCGCGTTGGACAAGTACTGCCCGATGTGAGTGTAGAGCTATTGGATCAATTTGAACTCTACCGTTTCGCAGAAATCAACGACTTAGAAAGAGTCGTTACCATAAAAACTATTGAGCGTGAACCCGTCGAATTGCACGTTCAAGAGATCGAAAAATTACTTAAAAAACAAACGCCTCGCCGACGTAATAAAAAAGAAAGACTTGAGATTCTGAAAGAGGGTGATCTTTTTGTTGTTCCCAAAGAAGTAGCCGCCAATTTTATCTACAACGAACTCCCCGAACTCATCTTGCGCTATCAGTTGTTTGGTGCGGAAAAACTCAAATCCTATAAAATATCGACTGTTTCGCCAGGTATTTCTCTAAAACTAGAACACGGTATCGACTTTTTTGAAGGGGACGTGCAATTGGATTTTGGTGGAGAAACTATGAATCTGTTTGATGTCCTCAATCAGTTCAATAAAAACCGCTACGTACAACTGAGCGATGGCACACACGCTATTGTCAACGAAAAATATATTCGTCGCCTAGAGCGCATTTTCAACAAAAAAGATCGGGGTAAAACGGCACAGATTTCTTTCTTCGATATGCCTTTGGTAGAGGAACTGATTGACGAAAAAGTGCAAGGCGATGTATTCAAAAAACCACGTCAGTTTTACAGCGGTCTGAATGAGGTGAAAGAACAGACTGTTAAACTACCAGAAGTCAAAGCGACCTTGCGACCTTACCAAGAGGAAGGCTACAAATGGCTAAAATATCTATACGATTTTCAGTTGGGCGGCTGTCTAGCAGATGATATGGGATTAGGAAAAACCCTGCAAACCATTTCGCTACTTGCCAACACTTATGCCGAGGGGGAAACTAAGCCTTCGCTCATTATCATGCCGAGAAGTTTGTTGTACAATTGGGAGCGCGAAGTCGAGAAATTTGCACCACAACTCAGCACTTATGTCTTTCACGGCAACGAACGCGATTTCGAGAAAGCCATGAGCGTCAATTTGATTTTGACCACCTACGCCATTGCTAGGAATGAAATCGAACGCCTGAAAGAGGAGGAATTTTTCTACATCATTTTGGATGAATCGCAGAACATCAAAAATGTGAATGCGCTAACGACTAAAGCCATCATGCTTCTAAAATCAGACCATCGTTTGGCATTAAGTGGAACGCCCGTGGAAAATAATTTGGGCGAATTGTACTCGCTCTTCCGCTTCCTGAATCCGACTATGTTTGGGACGCTTAATAATTTTGGAAAAAACTACCTGACGCCCATTCAAAAATACGGCGACAAGTCTGCTATGCAGCACCTTCGCAAAAAAATCTATCCTTTCATTCTGCGTCGTTTGAAAAAGGATGTGTTGAAGGATTTGCCTGATAAAATTGAGCAAACCCTTTACGTAGAAATGTCCGATCAGCAACAAAAGCTCTACGAACAGCGACGACAGTTTTATCAAGTAGCCATCAATTCACAGATTGCAGAAAAAGGCGTACAAGGCTCACAATTTTTCATCTTCCAAGCCCTGAATGAGTTGCGCCAAATTGCTTCTGTACCAGAAAATCTATCGGATGGTAAAATTCCTTCTCCCAAACGAGAATTACTACAAGAACAACTCCTAGATACAGTGGCGAATGGACACAAAGCCCTTGTTTTCGCCAATTATTTATCGGCGGTCGAATTAATTAGCGAAGCGGTCGAATCGGCGGGTATTGGCTACGTGAGTATGACGGGAGCAACCAGAAATCGTCAAAAACTGGTAGATCGCTTCCAGAATGATCCAGATTGCCGCGTCTTCATCATGACCCTAAAAACGGGCGGCACGGGACTGAATCTAACGGCTGCCGATACCATTTTTATTTTCGATCCGTGGTGGAATGTCGCCGCTGAAAATCAGGCAATCGACCGAGCGCATCGCATCGGACAAAAGAATACGGTTTTGGCGTATAAACTCATCACGCAGGGTACGATAGAGGAGAAAATATTGAAGTTGCAAGAGGTGAAAAAAGAGTTGTTCGACAGCATTATTACGACCGATGGCTCAGCTACTAAATCTTTGACAGAAGAGGATATTAATTTTATTTTGGGAGCGACGTGAATGATTTGATCAAGTAACCTATTAATTTGAGCTAAAACTTATTATGAATACGCTAACACAATTTCAATACGAAGGCACTCAAATTTCTTTTGAATTTACTGATGGTAACAAAATGATCAATGCGACCGAAATGGTTAAGGTATTTCCGAATAAGAAGATCAACGATTTTTTAAGACTGAAAAGCACTAAGGAGTATGTTTTGTTATTGGAAGAGCGATACGGGAATTCCCGTATCGCTGATAATCAACCTGTTAGATAATAAAATTAGAGCAAAAAAAATGAACCTAACAACAATAGCGAGAATACTCAATCAATCCTACAATAAGGCAGAACTAGAGTCTAGTTTCAAGACTTTGGTGCGTATTTTTGTCAATACCAATTACGATTTTTTGGTGGAACAAAAGATTTCTAAATTGGAATTGAACTTGGGAAAGCAAAAAGCTTTCCGCAAAGATGGATTGGCTACCCTTTGCGCTATTCCATTCGCCAATAAAGCCATCTTTCAAAAATTTCGAGACTCCCTATTAGATGATACCAAAATTGTTTTAGACGAATTGATTTGGTTAGAAGCCCTTCATCAAGATGAGATCGAACGAAAATTTGGACTCAAAATCTATACCGTTACGACCAAGAAACTTTGGAACAATTACACTCGTACGGAAGTCAGCATCAAGGAGCAATTCAAAATGTTTCGGGCGGTGAATGCGGCGGGCTGGTATGCCCAAAAACCTGAGTACACTTTGTCTTTGCCACCTGCCCTACGCCGAATACTATCTCAATACTATGATCGTCCAGAATCTGCGAACTTCCTTCCATTGGAAAGCATCGAAAAGACTACTTATTTACGCGATTCGGGCGAATTCGATGTACAAAGAGAGCTACCACTACTTTTGGCTTATGCAAGTCAAGGCAATATCAAAGTGACGAGCAAAGGGCGACCTGCGGCTACGACTATCGGAAAATTGCAGCGCAAGTTGAACCTCGTTGAGTTTTTTCCAAATACCAAAGAAAAAGTACTCAAAAATTTACGCTCCTATTTGATGGCGGGCATAACAGTGACGCTGAATCAAAAGCAAATGAGCGGCGAAGTCCCCGAACTTCTGCGCAATACGATTTTCAAGAACAATTACATCAATCGCTTCGAAAGTTCACCTGTCATCCTACATTATCTGAAAGGTATGGGTTATGTGACTTACGACGAAATTAGGTCAGTTGAGTTGGAGATGTTTCAAATGCTGAAAAAAATGCCCGTCGGTCAATGGGTCAGCTACGATAATGTTGACAGCTATATGCGCTACAACATCATCGAATTGAAACCCATCAACGAGTACGCCGCTTCCAACAAACTCTATTACCAGTACCAAGACCCTACCGCTTCCTACTATACCGATAAGCACTACATTCGCAGTGGACAGTATCACCGTTCCATTGTCGAGCCATTTGTGAAGGGGACATTCTTCTTTTTCTCTAGCTTTGGTTTGGTAGACATTGCCTACAACGAATCTAATGTGGAGACGCTAGGGCAAAACACTTTTTCTCCTTACGATGACTTGAAATACGTTCGGCTCACTTCACTGGGTGCTTATGTCGTAGGTACTGCTGATACTTATGTGCCGCCGAAAGGAGCAGCAGGGCTAGAGATTTTGCTCTCTGCTGATTCTTTGACCATGATTGTGGATGAAAAGGATGAAGTCGCCGATACGATGCTCGATCCTTATGCCGAGCGTATTAGTCCGACCCGTTTTCAGACCGATTATCGCATTTTCCTGAAAGAATGTCGCTCCAAAAAGGAATTGGATGGAAAAATCAAGCTCTTTCAGCAGTTCATCAGTAACGATCTACCCAAAAATTGGGAGGACTTCTTCAATGAATTGCGCCGCAAGATTGACCCTTTTGACGAAGTGAAAAACCTCCGCATCTTCAAAATCCCGACGGATAATGACAAGCTCATCAAATTAGTAGCCCGCGATGCGAAATTGAAAAAACTGGTCATCAAAGCGGAAGGCTACCATCTGCTGATTGAGAAAGGTAATATGTCTACTTTCAAAAAACGCTTGCAGGAGTTTGGGTACTTTTTGACGGTCTAAAGCAATCGCAAGATTTTTTTTCTGTTTATGATGTTGATGTGTTTATTTGTTTAACTGATAATCATTGACCAAAAAAAGTAAAATCAAGAGAATCTGTCCAATAAACAGATCGACAATTCAACGAATAAACAAAGCCTAGCTTTTAACGATTGCCATATTTGACGGTCTGATGGTATTGATTGATGTTCACATTCTTCGTATTTTTGGAAGAAATAGCACAGATCATGATAAAAGAAAAATCATTTGCTAGTTGCACCTTAGATTTTTTAGATGAACAGTTTGGACTAGAACAAGTCACTGGAACACTGCCACATTTAGAGGCTTGGATTGCTGCTAGTAAGGAAATTTCGATCACAGCATCAGAAAAGCAACAACTGAAATCCTTACAAGCCTTGCTTCAGTTCAATGTGGATAGCTGGAATGAACAAGAACTGGATATGCACTTCATCGGACCACTGTTCAATATGATTCATTTCTCCTCTCAAAAGTTCAACCTATTTGCACAAAGATCAATTTCTGGCATCGTAGCAGATTGGAAACTATATGGTGAACCCGACGGCATGGTGGCTAGCGGAAGGCGTAAGCCTAAAATCCCCTTTTTTGCCTTCGCAGAATATAAGCGGCAAATCAATCCCAAAGGACATCCTGCGGCACAAGCCCTCGCCGCCATGCTGGTGGGACAATCGTTTAATGAAAATCAAGCACTACCTATTTATGGCAGCTATGTTATTGGACAGGATTGGTATTTTATGACTTTGGAAGGGAAACAGTATACTAAAACGATTGATTATTCTACCATTACTGCGGACATTGAAGACGTTTTTCGAATTTTGATGACCCTGAAAAGCATTGTGCAGCGTAGGATAGCTGATATTTAGTTACTAATGCGAATGACTGGCTACTATCTTAAAGTTGTAAATGTCTACTAATCGGTAAATCCCAAGGATTGACGAGCAGCTAGTAACAGCAGGCTCGGTAAGCCCTTAGGATTGCTGAGCCAGTTGATTTCAATTCCAATCCTAGAAGAATAGAAGTGAGTCAATTGATCGTGCTGATTGATAATTACTTGCGAATCAAGCTAATAGCTAATGGCTATTAGTAGACTACTGGACATTTCTGTAATTGGCTGCAATCGACCTCATTTCTTTTAGTGGAAAAAGTGCTAAAAAGACGTTAAGAACAAAATACTGTATGAGCCAAAACAGATTTCAAATAGAAGCTTTAAATACGCGTAATCGTA
>JBCDKV010000283.1:0-6532 GCA_038746215.1 Bacteroidota bacterium
ATGATGCTATCACAACCATTAGCAGTACTCAAAGTATCGCTGTAAACGCCCGTTTGACTAATCGCTCTTCCACCAAACGTAAAGCTATCGCCCTGACAAATGCTTTGTGGGAACGTATCGCGATTAATAGGCAGTAAGCTCAAATCTAAGGTAATAATACTATCACAGCCATTGGCAGCCGCCAGAGTGTCTACGTAAATACCTGCGGCATCAAGGTTCTGAGTGCCAAATTGGAAGCTCGTACCTTCACAAATGAAGCGATCAATATTTGCTCGTCTGACTTCATTGACTACTAAATTCAGCGTGGTTATGATGCTATCGCAGCCTTGCACGGAGGAGGTAATATCTGTGTAGAATCCTGCGTTTGTACGATCCAGTCCGCCAAAAAAGAAGCTTTCGCCTTGACAGATTTCTTCCATGAAAGTATCTCTACTTGGCGTAATCACACTGAGTTCGTAAATCAGTGTCGTATCACAAACTAAATTAGGATTATCAAGCACTTCAACGTACGTGCCAGCGGTAGTCTGAAAAATGCCATCTATTTCAATGGAATCTCCTTCACAAATGGAAACGGGAATGAGGACTTCTTCGGCTGCGGGAAATAGTTCCGTCCTGAAACGATTGTCGCTGATGTCGCCGCATATACCAACCTCATCTCTTTGCAGTTCTCCCAAACCAGTTCCGACTAAATTTAGTACCACCGCCTCATCTGAAAGCAGATAGGAATATCCGTAGGCAAAATAGACACCTGGTGGCAGACCTTCCAAATTCAATTCATCCAGTACAGCGATGACCACGCCATTTTGTACCAAGAGCAATTTGTAGCCATAGAGTGCAGGGTCTGGTGCATTTCCATTTGGGTAGGAAGTTTCAACGCTACCAAAATTCAGGAAATCACTATTCACGCAGTCTTCCAGTCCTGTGCCTGGGAAATCACTAAAAATATCCCCTGCATCCGCTCCACAACAATCCAAACCACTTTCGTCACAAAAAGTGATGCTGAAAAATTCCAATAAGCCATCGCCAGCAGGTGGCGGGAAAGAAAAATTTTCGACGCGTAGTTGCCAAGTTCCATTGGCTGAACCCGTATTGAAATTTTCTAAGCAATTGCCGCCCGTTGGATAATAGGTACCCATAAAATTGCCGCCAAATACATTCCAAACAGGATCGAGATTGTCCCAAACTTCCATTGCGCCGGGATCGGGAGCAGCCTGTCCGTTGGGAAAGCACTGCACAAAATTGATGTCCCAAACTGCACCCAACGTACCATTGAGTCCACCTCCAAATTGCTGATAAGGACCGACGAGTGGGATGATTTGTCCAGACGGGGAAATGAGTTCTATCGTCAGGTTTTGGACGCGATTGTGCTGAAACTGAATACTGACGGATTCCACACATTGCGAACCCGATAGATCATCATTGTCCAAGCCTGCTACGACGTAGTCCAGTGTCTGTACATTATCAAAGATAGGAATGGGAGCAGGACAATCTATACAACCGCAGACTTGTGCCTGTGTGGTCGAAGGCAGGAAGGAAAAGCAGCCAAGTAGCAGGATCAGATGGAAAAAATACGTATTCAATGTCGTCAAGATAATAAATCGGTTGCGCACAAACTATGGAATGGGTCGATAGGGAATTATTTTATCTTTTTCACGAGATAAAGAACGTTGATTCTCTGGATTTATTCCAATGTTAACAAAAAGGAGGGAAAAGAGGCTGGACTCATCTAGTTTTTTGACCAATACAGTTGTTCTTTTGTAAAGAAAAACTGTACTCTACCCTAATTTTCTTGAAATATCAACGAGCCGCTGTGGGCGGTGAAAACTAGAAAGATTCAAATTTTAGTGGCGTATAGTACAAACAATATTTTCACTACTCGCAATCTTTCCAAAAAAGACTTGTCCTTAGAAAAAACTTAACTACAATGAAAAAATATCTTAGCAATCATCTATTTGTACTATTCATTTTTGCTATTACGGGTAGCCTATCGGCTCAATCTACCGAAACTCGGAATTTGGGCAGTTTCGACGAAGTGATCGTGAGCGAAGGCATTAAAGCCAAATTACGAAAAGGAAATAGCAATAGAATTAAGATTGAAGCCGAAAATATTGCCTTAGATTTGATACGCACCGATATTCGAGGTGATGAACTTCGAATTCATATCGGAAACGACTGGAAACGTAAAAATCGAAACATCAACGTAAAAGTCTATCTGACCTTCACTGATCTGGAAGCTTTGCACGCCAACTCTGGTGCTTACGTGATACTGGAAGATGAGATCACTTCCAATTCCTTTGACGCGAGTGTCGGAAGTGGTGCTAATATCAAAGCAGAAGAAACCATACATGCCAAAGAAATGGACATAGATGCTTCTAGTGGCGCGTATATGTCCCTACTGGATATAGATGCAGATGAGCTAGAAGTGGATGTGAGCAGTGGCGGAAAAATAGAAGTGGAAGGTGGAAAAGTGAATAGCATGGAAGTAGATGTCAATTCTTCTGGTAAACTAGACGCCTATAACTTAAAGTGTCGCTATGTAGACGCAGATGCTTCTAGTGGTGGTGGTGTCAAAATTTACGCGCATACGGGCTTAAAAGCCAATAGTAGTAGTGGCGGTTGGGTGTACTATAAAGGTTCGCCCGACAAAGTAGTCGAGCGATCAAGTTCAGGTGGGCGTGTGAAAGCACAATAAATAATACCGTGTAAACAAAGTTTTTTAAAGTTTTAGAATCGGGAGAGTTCATCAAGAAATGAAAAAACAATACCTTCTGATTCTTGGAACTGATCTTTTGTCACTCCCAATGAGTAGTGCTTGCCTTCTACCGACTACCTCTGGCTTCGTTGTAGAATTCAAATTAAGGGTGTATGAAGTTTTTGGTGATGCCTGAAAAAAATTTGGGAAAGCTCTTGAGATAGCGCAACAAGTATGTTCGAAGGGTGTTTCCGTCCGAAGAGACTTACTGAGCATACTTGTTGCTCAATTTTCTTACATCCCCACACCTACCCCTTGAAAGGATTCAATATGGCTTTAACCGATTTTTTCCCAACTTCCTTCTCCGCATTGTACTTTTCAGGCATGGGCACGACACCAACTTCGGCTTTGATGCTTTGGTTAGGTAATCCGCGTAATGCAGGTAAGTTACAATGCTTCTAGAAAGGAGTAGCAGTGGATGTAATGACGAACGATCAACGTTCCCAAACTTCACTTTCCCAAGTCTGAACGGTTCTTTCGTTTTTTGAAAAACCGATGCCCACTAAAACCAATTTCTTGGGCGTATTTCGAAAACTTTCGGCATAAGCTCTATCCTTTATTTGTTGTATTGCATTTTCGGCGGGTTCGTCTAGTTTGAACTCCATCAAATACAAATATTCGTCCGTTTCAGCAACTAAATCTAGGCGACCTTTGTGTTTGGAAAGCTCTGATTTTACAGAAAATCCGATGAAAGAAGTTACCAGATAAATGATGGTATGAAAATAACCTTCCCACATCGCAAAGATTCTTGCTTCATCTGTTTCGGCAGGTTTTTTTCTACCTTTTGGAGCATGAAAATAGGATAAGTCGGCTAGTAAGATATTGAGTTGGGTAATGAACTGTTCAACGTCGCCACTTTTCAACGCATCTCTGATAAACAAAAGTGCTTGCCCAACAGTAGAAGGAGACTGATAAGTAAAAGCTTCTAGCAGATTATAAATAAAAGCATGACGCACTTCTTTGTTGGGATAGCCCAAGTAGAATTCGCTGCCTTCCATACTGCGAATGGCTTTTTTGATCGTCAGGTAGCCTGTTTGATACAGCAAACCAGCCGTTTCTAATGCTTCTATCGAAAATTTGTCGAAAAAAGTGCCCGGTACTTTATACTGCTCCAAAGTTTTCGGATCGACCTGTCTATCTCGAATCAGTTCTACTAAAAAGGTAGGTGTACCTGTTCTGAACCAGTAATTTGCAAATTCATTAGCCCTGAAAAAGCTCAGTAAAGAAAATGGGTTGTACAGTCGCGTGCGTCCCTCGAAAGAATAGCCATTGTACCAAAGTTTCACGCCTTCCAGTAGTTCCGCTTCGCTCACCTCCAAGACTTGTGCCGCTTTTTGGATGTGTGGTGAAAAGTTGTCTAATAACTCTTCGTGGGTGATACCCGTCAAATCGTGTGCAAGACTCGAATTGGACAAGTCGGTCAAGTTATTCAAATCAGAAAAGAGGGAAACTTTGCTAAATTTAGAAACACCTGTGATGAACAGAAAGTGCAAATGACCGCGAGACTCCAAATCCTTGAGTGGACCAAAAAAGTCCCTAAGTACTTTCTGATTTTTTTTGGCTTGATCGTAATCATTAATGAAGTCAACAATAGGTTTGTCATACTCATCTATAAGAATGACGACAGGGCTATTTTCTTGCCTTGCAATGGTCTGTACTAGATGTTTGAAATTCTCCGATAAGTTCTGAAAAGGCAGATCAATTCCATACTCGGTAGTTTCTTTTTTGAGTGCGTTAGCAATTCTTTCTGTTAATTGAGTGGGTTGGTATCCAAAACTATTAAAGCTAAGATGTAAAACAGGGTAAGGCTTCCAGTCGTAATTTTCTTTCTCAGCAATGTGTAAGCCTTTGAATAAGGCTCGATTGCCTTTGAATATCTCTTTTAGAATAGAAATAGTCAATGACTTTCCAAAGCGACGCGGACGAGACAGGAAATAAAGGCTTCCCGTAGAAATCAACTCATAGATTTGACGCGTCTTATCTACAAATAGGAAGTCCTCGGTGAGGATACTTTCGATATTTTGCTTACCAACAGGCAGTTTTTTCATATCACAAAGATAAGAATACTTTACCTATCTTCTACGACAATACCTTAGTATCGCTAAGACGCTCATCTATGAAAGTGGGCATTCCCCAACCCTTAGTATCTATTTCATGCTGCTGTAGAAAAGCAAAGTAGTACCGAATATTGGAAAGTATAGATGCTTGAATCAATAGTTACGATACAAAGTTATAGGCAGCAGATATAGAATCCCTCTACAAATGTTGAGAAATAAATCAGTCTTGTTTTTTTCATTTTCCTTGATTTGTATCGTGCAGCCTTATCCAGTAGCGAAAGTAAAGGAATCAACTGTCAATATCCTTGAAAAAATTGAGTCATCTTTCAGAATTACAGTAAGTATAGCAGGTTGAAATCGTCTGAACAACAGGAGAGAGATTTATGACCTACAAAGGAAAACTGCTATAAGTCTGTAAACTAACTGCCCAAACATTTCAATATTTAGTACAATTTTATACTTTTGAATTTTTCGTACCAAATTTAAACAAAATGGATCAAGCAACCTACATTAAAGAACGTGTCG
Organism: Bacteroidota bacterium; assembly: GCA_038746215.1. GTDB lineage: Bacteria > Bacteroidota > Bacteroidia > Chitinophagales > Saprospiraceae > JAAUTG01. The sequence continues at coordinate 5,335 of JBCDKV010000283.1, forward strand.
ACGGTCAAATCAACTGGTTTAGCAATAAAAGCAGCAAAAGCAAGAAAAACTACATCACTTTTCGGGTCATTGTGATTGTATTATCGGTCAGTATTCCTTTTGCGACGGGCTATGTGGACGAAGAAAATATTGGGAAGTACATTGCTCTTGCCATCGGTGCTGCTGGGGTATTAATTGCCGCACTCGAGGGAATAGAATCTTTGTTGAAATACCAAGAAAATTGGGTACAATATCGGGTAGCCGCCGAAGCCCTACAACGAGAAAAAATGCTTTTCCATACCAAAGCAGGTAACTATTCCAGTTCGACGGCACCCTTCAGGGATTTTGTAGTCCGAGTAGAGCAAATCCTAGGAGACGAAAATAACCGTTGGCAAGAATATCAGACCAACAAAGGAGAAGATGGTGGAGAAGCGCAGGCGTAGAATAACTGGTGTTATGCGGTTGGTTTAGATGGTTATTGGAAAGTGACAAAGCCAGTCGCACAACATCTGCAAATCATAAGATCAAATGTTACCATTTCGCACCGTCCTTCCTCCGAGTCCATATCCTTTTAGCATTAGTCATCAAGACCAACTCTTATCTATAGGTTCTTGTTTCAGTGAAAATATTGGTGCGCATTTGGCGAAGGCTAAATTTGATATTGTCGTCAATCCTTTTGGGATATTGTACCATCCGATTGTCATTGCGCAACATTTGAATCGGGTGGCAAACGACCTGCCTTTTCCCGAAGATGCCGTTTTTCAGCAAGCAGCATATTGGTACAGCCATTTGCACCACAGCACTTTTGTGGAAAGTAGCAGTACCGATTTGTTGCATCTAATTGAACAGCAAGATCAAATTGCCAAAACTCAATTGGAGCAAAGTAATCGCCTCATCATCACTTTCGGGACGGCTAAGGTCTATCATCACAAAACATGGGACGGCATCGTAGCAAATTGTCATAAGCTGCCACGTCAGGAATTTGACGCTCGTTTGTTGAAAGTGGAAGAAATTGTGGAGGTGTTCGTACCGCTTTTGCAGCAACTCTGCCAGCAAAGTGATCTGCGTGTTCTTTTTACGTTGAGTCCGATCCGCCACATTAGAGATGGTATGATCGAAAATCAGCGATCCAAAGCAACGCTACTACTTGCCATTCACGAAATCTGTGCGCAAATTGATCGCGCATTTTACTTTCCTGCCTACGAACTCCTGATGGATG
>JBCDKV010000284.1:0-6509 GCA_038746215.1 Bacteroidota bacterium
CGAGTTTTGATCGACCCTCGGAACAATTCCGAGAAAGCTCCTGAGATCGCGCAACAAGCATGCTCAAAGGGTTTTTATAGACGGAAAAAATCGACAAGCTTATTCACTAGTTTGACATTTTCTTTTGAAAACGAAATTAGTAGCTTTGTGCTTCCTTAGTGAAAGTTCAATAATAACTTAAACCATTAAAATTGTTATTTTGGCAGCTAAGAAATACAAAAAAATAAGTCCGTAACCCTGCTATGCACTGATTTTTTGTATTGCTTAGCTACTCAAAATAACTGCTTTTTCTGGCTCAATCTATTAACGATCTTTTACTTAGAATTTCTTCCTAGGATTAGAATTTGAACGCATTGGCTCGGCAATCCTTAGGGCTTACCGATCCTACCGTATACTACTACTAACAATGCGAATAACGGGTAAAATACGCTATCTTATGGCAATCGTGATTTTATTAAACTTTTGAAACTTAGTAAAGTGTCTGGGATCGCGCAACAAGTATGACCAAAGGTTTTTTATGGACGGAAACACAAATTTCAACTTATTTTTCTCTAAAAAATAAGTTGAAATTTGTGTTTCCGTCCCAAGAGAATTACGGAGCATACTTGTTGCTCAATTTGCGGATATTAACCTGAACTATGTTTGAGTTAAATGTCAATAAAAATGAAATCTGCACAGCCGTTATTCGCATTAACAGCAAAACAACAATACAATGTTTCTACAAAGTGCAAAAGCTGGCAAAAATGATCTCTGGCGATACGTGGTCACGATATTCGCATTGATCTTTGCAGCTACCTTGGGTGGTGTTCCAATGGTAGTAGTCATGGCGATGAATGGTATGGAAAATGGAGAGGGCCTAGCAGATTTACAAACAATATTAGCGGAGGGGAATTACGAGGCATTGGGTATGTCAGCAAATACTTTTTTGTTTCTACTGCTCCTACAATTTGTATTTGTCTTTTTCACCCTTTTGCTCATGGTCAGGACGGTACACGACAAAACCATTAACGCGATCATGACGGCTAGACCCCGACTGGATTGGGGACGCATCTGGTTTGCTTTTATCGTTTGGGCGGCTTTGCTAGCTTTAGCGGAAGGCGTTGGTTATTTCTTAGATCCCGAAAACTACGTTTGGCAATTTGAACTGAAAGCATTTTTGCCACTGCTAGCCATTGCGCTGTTTATTTTACCCATCCAAACATCTGCGGAAGAGCTGGTCATGCGGGGCTACCTCATGCAAGGCATCAGCCTAATTTCTACTTACCGCTGGATTCCATTGGTACTGACCTCCGCCATTTTTGGGCTGCTGCATATCTCGAACCCAGAAGTGGCAAAATACGGATTTTGGGTCACCATGCCAGGCTATATCGGCATCGGACTCGCATTAGCTATTATGACGCTCATGGACGATGGGCTAGAACTGGCACTAGGTGTTCACGCTGCCAACAACATCTTTGGCGCAATTTTCGTCACCTTCGATGGCTCTGTCCTATCCACACCTGCCCTCTTCAAAGTACTAGAGATCAATCCTCTGATGGGAACAATTTTCACCCTTATTTTCAGCGCCGTTTTTATATTCATTGCCGCTCGAAAGTACAATTGGACAGATTGGACGAAGATGTACGGAGCAGTGGAGCGAACACCTGATGATTTATAAAATGTTAGGACTGTACGCAGTCTCAGTTTTGTTAACATTTTACTTGAAAACAGCCTGAGTCAATGCAAAGTGATTGAGCAACAGGTATGCTCGGTTAGTCGCTTCGGACGGAAACACAAGTTCACAGTTGTTTTTCTTGAGAAAAAACAACTGTAAACTTGTGCTTCCGTCCAGAAAAAAACCCTTGGGCATACTTGTTGCGCGATCTCAGGAACTTCGCTAGAATTGATTTCAAGTACTACTCAAAACTCCGCACACCTCTAATTTTGTTCCGTTTACAGTCTATATTCAAACAGCTACTGCCTCCGCCTCCTCATACACTGCACTCAAATACTGCTCCAACAGAGACAAAAAATCATCAATTTCTTTCAGGTGAGTTCTGAAACTAAGAATACACATCCTAATCCAATAGTTACCCGAAATACTAGTAGAAGAGACAAAAAATCGACCATCTTTCCAGATATGACGGACTAGCTTTTCATTAAAATCATTAGCGTCCGCTGATTTGGGTACAAAGCGATAGATGGCAATGGACAGATCAGGGTAAGGACCGACTTCAAAGCCCAGTGCTTGTACTTTTTTGAAAAAATAGCGTGTCAGATAAACTTTTTCTTCCAAAGCTGCTTTGAAGGGCGCGACTCCGTAGTGCTGCAAAGGCATCCACATGCGCAAGCCCCTAAAATGTTTGGTCAATTCGGGAGAAAGATCGCTAGGTGAGTACTCTTGTAGTCCTTCGGCATCCTGCAAATAGTTTGCAGATTGATGGTGCGCATGGTAAAGCGTATTGATGTCTTTTACCAAAATAGCCCCCAGTCCATAAGGAAGGAAGAAGCCTTTGTGCGGGTCGAGCGTGACACTATCTGCACGAGCAATCCCCTTGAACAAATCTTTTACATTGCTACCATCTGCTTGCGGAACATCGGCTAGTAAAAAAGCACCACCGTATGCACCATCTACGTGAAACCAAAGTTGATAGGCTTCACAAATCGTAGCAATAGCTTCCAGCGGATCGACTACGCCTACATCGGTTGAACCAGCCGAAGCGACCGCCAAAAAAGGACGCAACCCCATACTGAGATCGGACTTAATTTGCTGCTCTAATAGCTCAGTTTTCATCCTGAAGTTTGCATCCATAGGAATTTTCCGAACGATGCACTCTTGCAAACCTGCAATCCGTAAGGCTTTCAAAACACAATGATGTACTTGTCGGGTAAGGTAGACCACCGATTGATCGACGATTTTGGAACGAATTTCCTTGGCTTCTCTAGCTGCGATGACAGCAACTAGGTTGGCAATAGAACCTCCAGAAGTCAGATTACCGAAAGATTGCGCACCGTACCCAATCAAATCACACATCCAACGGATGACTTGGTTTTCGATTCGCACGGCGCCTGGATTTGCAAAGTACATACCTGCATAGCGGTTGGTGATAGCAGCTAGGTAATCTGCATTTGCTGAAAGCGCAATGCCGCCACCCGGAATGTAGCCAAAATGCTTAGCAGAGGCTGGATTAATGCCTGTCTGCTCGACATGCGTTCGGTAAGTACGAAGGAGGGTATCTAGACCTTGATTTTGCTCACCAATGGGCGTTTCGTTCAGGGCTTTTCCTTCTTGGCTGTCGTAAAAATAGGCTGGATTAGTTGGAAGTCCACTGATGAATTGTTCTGCGTGAGCGGCGAATTGTGTTGCCCAATCGGCTCGTTGTTCGGGACTTGTTTCCAGTAGGCGAGCGACCTTTTCTAGTTCGTGAATTTTGTTTTTCATGTTCGCGTTTTGATGTGTGATTGTACTTAAGTAACGATCAAATAATAACTTCCCGATTTATGACGGCATCTTTCGTCCTGCTACTGCGTTGAAAAGCCTCGCCAGCCGAAAGGATTCCTACGTTTTTCGTCTTGTATCAGAACAAAATCTGCTCGGTCAAAATGTGGAACTTATTGTTTGTCCGTTACTAATTTTAGTTGGTCATAGATTTAGTATCATCTCACGCACAAAGCTAAGGAATGAAGCACACAAACAAATATATTTACCCCCGAAAAAGAAGCTCGTTACATGGAGCTTAGCACAGGCTTAGAGTACTATCTTCCTATAAATCCTGCCCCAAACCAGCTCTTACCGCTTCGACATCCGATTCCTAGAAATTGCCTTTTGTCGGGAACATTTGAAGCGTCCCACCTCATCGGAGCGTAGTTTTCGATGTTTGGTTTTTCTACCTTGTACACGCGCCCGCCATTTCTTCCAATTTTTCAACTTCATTTCGTACTTCATCAAGCGAATTACTTCCGCTTCTTTCAGCCCAAATTGCATTTCTATGGCGTCAAAAGGCGTGCGGTCTTCCCAAGCCATTTCAACGATCCGATCAATATCTCTATCTGTTAGATTGTATTTTTGAAATATCTTTTTCATATCTTCACAAAACGTAATGCCATGGAAAGGAGTTCTTCACGAAATCGTCAAAAAGAATATAGGGGTGTACGAAGTTTTGAGCAACACTCGGAACAAGTCTTGGTAAAGCTCTTGAGATCGCGCAACAAGTATGCTTAAAGAGTTTTTATGGACGGAAACACAAATTTCAACTTATTTTTCTCCAAAAAATAAGTTGAAATTTGTGTTTCCGTCCGAAGAGAAGTACTGAGCATACTTGTTGCGCGAACTCCTCGCATTGACCCAGACCATTTTCAGGTAAAATGTTAAGAAGAACTAGACTTCGTACACCCCTAAAAAGAATATCATTGTTGTCCGAAGGGACTTCTGAAAATATTTAAAAACAATATGAAACTTTACTACATCCTCTTTTTACTCCTTCTTCCGTTCTTCCTGTTTTCACAATACGACCAAAGTGCAAAGCTGCCAGCTTGGAAAGTAGAAGTACAAAAAAGTGTAGACGCTAAAGCTAAACTGGCACAAGTCATGGTGGATAAAGTATTTAGTTTTGCGGAACTCGGCTTTCAGGAAACGGCGTCTTCTAAATACATGACCGACTTTTTGGAGGCGCAAGGTTTCGAGATCGAATACGGTATTTCGGGTGTCCCGACGGCTTGGTGGGCAAAATGGGGCAATGGAAAACCTGTCATTGCCTTGGGTAGTGACTTAGATTGTATTCCGAGGGCTTCCCAAAAACCGGGGGTAGCCTACCACGATCCTATCGTAGAAGGTGCACCTGGACACGGCGAGGGACACAATTCGGGGATTCCACTCAATATTATTGCTGCTATTTCGGTCAAAGAAATCATGGAGCGCGAAAATATCCAAGGTACGTTGATTTTGTGGCCAGGTGTGGCGGAAGAACTAGTAGGGACAAAAGCTTACTTTACGAGAGACGGCTATTTCGATAAGGTGGATATGTGCATTTTTACGCACGTTTCCAGCAATATGTCGGTTTCTTACGGGCAGGCACGAGGCACAGGACTCATTTCTGTCGAATATACTTTTGAAGGAGAAGCTGCCCACGCTGCTGGTTCACCTTGGCGTGGTAGAAGTGCTGCTGATGCGGTGGAATTGATGAATATCGGTTGGCAATACCAACGGGAGCATCTCGATCCTTTACAGCGTTCGCATTCGGTCATTAAGTACGGGGGCGATCAGCCCAATGTCGTACCAAGTAAAGCTTCCATTTGGTACTATTTCCGTCATGTGACTTACCCTAAAATCATGGCGGTCTACGAGCGTGCCAATGCCATTGCCGAAGGTGCTGCCTTGATGACTAATACTAGTGTCAGTAAAAAAGTTTTGGGTTCTGCTTGGCCACGTCACTTTAATCAAGTGATTGCAGAAACGATGTACGAAAATATAAAAACGGTCGGATTACCAACTTGGAGCGAAGCCGATCAAGCACTTGCCAAAGCTTTGCAAAAAGAAGTCAACTCTCCTAGGGATTCAACGGGACTACCCACCAAACTGGATACCATTGGTATGCCCGTCGTTCGTTTTGTGAGTGGTGGTTCTGACGATATTGGCGATATTTCTTGGAAGCTACCGACTGTTACGCTGCGTTTCCCTTCCAATATTCCGGGTTTGCAGGGACACCATTGGTCGAATGCCGTCGCGATGGCAACGCCTATTGCGCACAAAGGGGTCATCGCAGGTGCAAAAGCGGAAGCCATGACCTTACTGGATTTTTTCGTGCAACCCGAACTGGTGGATAAAGCTTGGGACTATTTTCGTAATGAGCAAGGGATGAAGCAAGCCTATATTCCAATGGTCGGCAAAGAGGATCAGCCTGCCATTTATTTGAATTCGGACATCATGGAAGCATACCGTCCGCAGTTGGAAAAATTCTACTACGATGAGACTAAATATGACAGCTACTTAGAGCAGTTGGGTATTGATTATCCGACGCTTCGGGAGAAAGAAGAGTAGCAGCGAGATTATGCTGTTAGATATACTGCATATGGGATAAAAAAGTGCATTCCTATCTCTGTTGATTTGTTGAACTGTTTATTCGTTTAACAAGCTTAGGATCAAAGAGTTGTAGTTCAACGAATGAACAATTTAAACAGCTAAACAAGTGTATTCGTTTGCATAGATTTATCCCGTTCACAGTATATACTCCGTTTGGGATAAAAAAGTGCATTTTGGTCTCTTGACATTTTTAAATACAAGCTATTAGGTGTACTTTCAAATTTGGCGGCATCGAGCCTGTCAAATTTGATCAAGATTTTTTAAGCACAAAATTTTATTTCGTATTTCCAATGAACTTCTCTTTTTTTGCAGTGGACTCAAATTTGCCGCCTTAGAACATGTTTGGAGCACTATCTTCCTGTAAAACAATATTTTACGAACCTAACTTTGGAAATAATCGCTGCTAACCCATCCGCGAAGCGGTTCTTTCGATAAAGTCGCTATTATTTTC